>JANPAD010000213.1:0-3794 GCA_031429735.1 Bdellovibrio sp.
AAAGAATAGCTTTTTTCTCATCAACGGATTTTGCATTTTTAAGAATGTAATCGCGTACTAATGTTTCGGCAAAAATAGAGGCGGTTTCGGCTAAGCTTGAAGAGTAGCCAGTTTCTGAAAACTTAAGATCTCGCATAACCCAGCTGTGGTAAGCGTGGCCAATTTCGTGAGCCAAGGTAATAATATTTTTCATATTACCTTCGTAAGTGATAAACACACGTGGCTCGCGCACATTAGCAAAACCTGTGCAGTAGGCGCCGGAAGCGCGATTTTCGCTTGGTGTAGCGTCAATCCAGTTTTTATCCATCATCATTTGCGAAAATTCGGCCATGTCTGGATTGAATTCAGCAAATGCGGCATTAATCATTTTCATCGCTTCAGGAAATGAAATTTTAGAGGTATCTTTACTTGGGTAGGGAGCTAAAATGTCCCACGGGCCGAGTTTTTCGATTTTCATTTCTTGAGCCATTAGGCGAAGAGCATCTTGGCCCACATGGCGCTGTTCGTAAGTGGTTTGCATGAGTGTATTGAGAGTTTCACGAGTGATTTTTTCACTAAAGCAAGATTTATCTAAATAATGTAATTCAGCTTTTTTAGATCTGGCTTTGTTGTTTTCAAGTCTCCAACCGCTAAGTGAATTAAGAACGGCGCCAGCAGAAATTGAGTTTTTATCCCAAGCTTCATTAATAGCTTTGTAAGCGGTTTTTCTTTTTGAAGGGTCATCGCCAAATAAAATATTTGAAGCACTGGCAATTCCCATTTGTTGGCCTTCAACTTCAACCTTCATGGTACCTGAGATTTCTTTATACAAGTTGCCCCAGGCGTGAAGCCCATCAATACCGTGTCCTTCTAGTAATACTTCTTCGTTTACACTTAATAAATATACTTCTTCTTTTTTTGCGTAGTTAAGTGGAAAGGCAGTTTCGCTTACGCTTTCGTGTTTTAAGAAAGTGTCTAAATAACTTTGAGGTGCTCTTAGTAAAAATAAATCAAGTGGTTTGGTGGCTTTACTTAAATTAGCGTTTAACTGCAAAGCCTTATTAGACAAGTTTTTAGCATCGTAATTAAGTGAATCTACTGAAGCCGCCGTTGAGGCAAATGCATGTATTGTATGAACCGAGATTTTAGTGTCGATTAATAATCGGTAACATTCACGCGCGAGAGGAATGGCCTCTTCAGGGCAAGCAACAGGATTATCGAAAATAGTGATCTTGGTTTGAAGGGACTTAATGCTGACTTCAATTTTTTTGAGGTCTTGAGCAATTTTTGGATCTTGAAAGTTTTGGTAGATGTTTGAGTTGTCCCATGAAGTCGTTTGTAATTCGTTTTTCATCATATATCCCTATGCTGTGCCCAGAATTTATAGTTTTACGCCAGCCTTTGCAATTGATATTAACAGAGCCGTCGGTGGCTCCGAAGGCCCTTAACCCATGGATTCAGACTATAATTTGGTGAAAATTGATTCAGGACCGGGCGGGGATACTTTACACGAATACATAAAAGGCCGTTAATCCGTCTTAGCCGTTTCGGTACAATCCTGTCAAAGTCTTGTAAAAAGGTAACTTGGTCGAGCTTATAAGACCAAATTAGTGCTCAAAATTCAGTTAGCTAGTGAGTAAACACAATAGTAAGAAACAAATCTCGGCGCTTGAGCGACGTCAATTGTCAGCTCTGAGAATCCTGTTGCTGCTGATGCTGCAGAGCTACGGGCCGCAGTCACCTTAGAAGAATGTTCGTCATTACCGTAATAATCAATGGCCGGGCAAACATCGTCAGAAGCGCAAGCTTTATAGCTAAAGGTTTTTCCGTAACTGTAGGCGCGATTTCCAGCCACCAAAGTGACTGAAGAGTTTTCCTTATTTCCATCAACAATGGAAACCGAATCTAACTGCAAGCAAAGATGAGTGCCGCCATCATTGTTTTTTAATGTCACATTTTTGTATTGATAACGTGGACCCGCCGCCATTAATGCGATCGAAAAAAAAGATATAAAAGTAAAGATAGTTTTCATTTGCCCGCCTTGTGATTTTTCAATTTTGAGCAAGATAAAGAGTTGTCGCCAATTTGGCAATAAAGTTCGCGTAAAAAGTTTTACGAAGAACGGAAAGATCATTTGAATGTAAATTTTTTAGATGTCTTGTTAGCTGTAAGCGCCTGTTTTGAGCTCGGACATCCGTTTCCGACTCGTGCAGGGTTTGATTAGGTAATTAAAGAGAGTGGTCAATTGAGTTTGATAATGCGCTAGCAACTTCCGCAAAAGTTGCTATATCTCGTTGGCTCAGTACTTCTGAATAAAAGTCATTTTCGTTCTGATAAGTCATGAGCTTACAATATCAATTAAGTGAAAGCAGCATAATTGATGAAAGTAAAACAAGCGGCCATTTTTTATTCAGCACGATGCAAGCCTTTCTTTAGTTCGATGAGCGCCATTTCTGCAAAGTACTGTTTGCGTCTTTCGCTCATCAACTCTGATTTCATCGGGGCTTCAACGGCTATTTGTTCAAGTCGACCATCGACTGAGTAGCAAACAATACATTTGTCTTCTTCATACGGGATCAACGCTAAGAAATCGTCTTCGTTTTCAAAAAAATCGACCGATAGTGGGGTGTCGGACTGCTTAAAGCTCCAGCGTGGTAAATTCCTTAGAAATGGGCTGAGGCGTGAATGCAAAAAACCCTCTGAAACAAAATCGTAAAAAGTAAAATCGATATCCGCTAATTTTTTGGCGACCATCTCGGCGGCGTCTTCAAAATTACGCGCGACGGTAATTGGCGCTAATTGATTTTCGATTTTATTCAAAAAGAGCTGCCATGTGCCGCTGTCGCTTTGTTCAAACGTCAGTTTGACTTCGACATACGGTAAGTGAACGCGGTAGCCGATTTCGAGTTTTAAATTTCGGGGACGGTCTTTCAAAAGTTCTTCGACCTGAAAGGCCACCTCAGATTCGCCGACACCGATGGTGTCCCACGAACGTGTGACGAGTCTATTCAAATGCAGAGTTTTAACATTCAATTCAGGACGGATGTGATCTTGCCAAATGGCTTCGATTTCACGTGGAGGGCCGGGCAGTACGTACACATCCTGATTGTAGGCTTGAAATTTAAATCCGTGGGCGGTGCCTTCGCGGTTGAAAAGTATTTGTGAATTTTCCGGAAAGTAGCATTGTTGCTTTTGCATATCTCGAACCGTAAAGCCGCGAGAAGAAAGTCGTTCTTGAATGTGCTTCCAAGTGGTTTCGTCGAATTTCATAACATTTCCGGCCCATTCAGCCACAACATCGCGCGTGAAATCGTCCGAAGTGGGCCCGAGTCCGCCCGTAATAAACAGAGCTTCGCTTTTTGACTTCAGGAATTGAAGCGCTTCAAGAATAAGCTGTTTATCGTCAGCCACCGTTAAATGCGTTGTGACTTCTATTCCAACAGATTTTAATTTCTTAGATATGGTGGAAGCATTTTTGTTTATAATTTGGCCTGTCGTGAGTTCGGTTCCGATGGCTAAAATTGACGCTTTCATGAGCAAATCCTTGTCATTGAAAAACTTTATCTGATATAAGAAACGCTTTACAGTCAAGTCCGCAAATTGAAAGGGAACCATGGAAAACTGGAAGTCATTTGATTCGTTAAATCCCACAGAGACTCATAAAATGTTGCGCGATATGATTCAATCTTTTGTCGAATCTGAAGTCGAACCACAGGCTCATGAATTTGATCGTAAAGAACAATTCAATTTACCGCTCTTTAAAAAATTAAGTGATCTGGGTTTGCTGGGCATTACGGTACCTGAACAATACGGCG
>JANPAD010000214.1:0-12244 GCA_031429735.1 Bdellovibrio sp.
CGACTTCAACCTCGGATGAAATCGCTGCCGCTGAACTAAAACTCGAACAAACTTCTCGAGCTATGACTTTTGTTTCTGAAGCGGCCGAACTTTCACGCATGAACTGGTGGACTGCTGAATACGGTCTTGTCGGTGACCTTCAGTCAGCGCATATCTTCGGTGCGGGCCTTTTATCTTCTGTGGGCGAATCGCAGTGGTGCTTGTCTGATCAGGTTAAAAAAATTCCGCTGACGATCGAATGCATTAAACAGTCCTATGACATCACCGAGCCACAGCCGCAATTATTTGTGGCGCGTGATTTTCAGCATCTGGGGCACATACTTGAAGAGTTTTCGGCTACGATGGCTTACCGCCGCGGCGGGACCGAAGGTTTAATCAAGGCGCTGCAGGCCTCAACCGTTAATACAGTTGAGTTCAATAACAAATTGCAAATTTCCGGTGTTCTGAAAAGTTTTAAAATGAGTGCAAAAAAGCAGTTGGCCTACGTACAACTGGATGGCCCTTCGCAAATTAGTTATGCCGATCAGCAAATTTCAGGTCATGATAAATCCTACCATCAACACGGCTACGGAACACCTGTTGGTTTTCCGCAGGGCTTTAAAGTCGATGAGTTAAAAATCGGTCAACCCTGTGAATTGCAGTATGATTCTGGCGTCGTCGTGCAGGGAATACTCACGAAGGTCGTAACTCCGGGCCCTGCTGCCCATATCCTAACGCTCGATCAAGCCACTTGCACTTATCAACGTGAAACTCTGTTCAAACCGGATTGGGGTTTATACGATATCGTGCTGGCCCAAGAGGTTACATCTGTATTCGGCGGGCCTGCAGATCGAAATGCGTACGGCGAAATTGAAGATTTTGTTGCATCTCGAGTTCGTAAAAATCAGTACTCAGATGAGCAGTTAAAAAAGTTTTCTCTCTATCAAAAGTTACGCGATATGCGAAGTCTGCAAAATCTCACTTCAGAAGCAATTGCCAAAACATTCAACGAACTCAAAGAGAAAACCCCGTCGGAATGGCTTTTGTTTGTTGAACTGTATGAAATGGCTCAGCAACTCCCTACAAAGGACGAAGCTCGGCAAATTGAGAATGAACTTAAAAATCTTGCGGCGCAGACTCCGGCGATCGCCTCACAAATTGCAGAAGGTCTTAAGTTAGCTCATGTTGAAGCTTGATTTGCGCGTTGTTTTAGTTAGATCTATTTACGAGCGCAATGTCGGCGCGACCTCAAGAGCTATGGCCAATATGGGAATTTCGCAACTTATTTTGGTCGATCCAAAATGTGAATTCACAATTGAAGCCAATAAAGCAGCGGCCACCGGCCAAGCCGCCTTACAAAATAAAATTATTTATAAAAACTGGGATGAATTCTACGCCAACGAACCGCGAGGTTTTCAAATTGCCACTTCGGCACGCGACGGACGTGGACGACAAAGCGAAGATCTCAAAACCACGTTACTCCGTATTCAGCAAACCCACCCTGCTTTTGAAACTGAAGAAGAAGAAACGATCGCATTTCATATTCTATTCGGACCTGAAGACCACGGCTTAGAAGCGATTGATCTTCAGTACGCAAATCATTGCTGCTCAATTCCAACTTTCGGTGACAACGCGAGTTTAAATCTGGCCCAGGCGACACTGTTGGCTCTCTTTATTTTCCGCTCAGTTTTCGGTGGCGAACGAACCAAACTCGACGGCCAACAAAAGGCCCGAGAGAAACAAAAACGCTCAGCAATATTTCCCGATCAAACTCTAAAAGCTTGGCTCGAAGAAATGCAATTCGATTTGAGTAAAAAGAAAATCAACGTCTTCACAGTCCTACGCCGTATGATGCTGCAAAACGCCCCCTCAGAAAAAGAATTCCGAATTCTTGAAATCGCCTTACAGCAAAGTATTCGTCGAATGAAAGATGCTAAAAAATAAAAGACCAGCCGTTAAAACAATGGTCGTAAAAATGAACAATTTTTTGAAAGCATTCTTATGTGAAATAGTGGCGTACAATTTTGTACGGTTCACATCCTAATGACATAAAATATTCTGAGGTGGCAAAATGGGAAACTCAATCGTTTTAATAAACTCCAATAAGTTATCTTTATCCAATTCGCTTAAATTGACTCCATATTCATGTCCTTTATTACTGTTGCCTTCAAGACGAGTATCAAAAGTTTGGGTGTTTTCAGAAGTCGCAGTACAAACAAAGCCTAAATTTGTAGAGTCATAGTCTTTGCAGCCGGTCAAAAATACCGAAGATCGATCTCGGGCCGGTTTGAGTAAATCTCTTAAACTTGAAACCGAACCATTATGCAAATATGGGGCAGTGAAGGCAATTCCATCAAGAGCGGTGGCTTTGTATCCAACTTTTGGTTGGGCTATGTTTTCTCGACAACGATTTAATTTTGCAATTTCAAGCATACCAATGCCTTGATTGCTAAATGTGTCATTTAGTATTTTTCCTATAATAATAGTTCTTAAATCATTTACTCGCCCTTTTCCCTCAGCATCAATTGAGTTAACGCCAAAAACTGAACGAAATGAATCTTGATAAAATTTTGGAATAAAACCTTTTCGGTTCATCAAAGTATCGATCAAACCTTCATCTGTGCCGACCTCTTGGGCTGAGTAAACAGGAACATTCCAGTAGGAGTTTACATATTTGTTTGGAGATGTAGATGCGGGTTGTACAGCATGACATTGCAAGCAATTTATTTGATAAACTTTTTGACCCAGATTTGCTTTTTGAATATCGACGGCTTTAACAAAACCGGCGTTGGCTAATGATTGCCAACTTGGTGACCTCAAGCGCCCGTAAATTTCCTGAAACTCATAGTTTTTACGTAAATCGACTGTACTTTGGTAATGTGGCAACCCATCAGTACCACGCTTAACCCAATTGCGCCCAAATGCTCCCGTAACAACACCCACATCTCGCCCCATGATCGAATGTACCATTCCAGGCCATTGCATCCATTGATTATACGAACTACCCCAGATAGAGGGTATCGAGCTCGGAGGCATTGAGTAACCGCAGTTTCTTGGATCAGTAACAAGTTGGCGCATTAGCTCATCGCCAAGCCCCGGGGTTAGAAGACATGTTAATTGATTCGTTGGTCCACCAAACCCATCCATACGCCCAGGCCCATAAGGAATATTCTGACGATTTTGATCTAAATAAACATGCGTCATATCAGTCCAAATTGAAAAATCTTTTAAAAATTTTTCAATATTTAATTTAATATTTAGTTTTTCTAAATCGCTATTTTTTCCTAGAGATTGAGTAAATCGATTAAATTTTTCGGTGTCATTTAATGTAACTTTCAGGCTCTGAACCATATCGAGGTTGAATCTTTGCAAATCGAGGTGGCTCGCTCCGCCATCTACGATAACATCACGTCCGCCTATTGATATTGAACCCGTGTGGCATGCCGAACAGTTAATACTGAGCCATTTTTTTTCTTTGTAAAGCCCTTCAGCTTCTAGATCCTCTAAAACAACTAATCCAATCGGTAGAATTTGTCCTTTCAAAAGAGGGCTGTATATAAAGCCGTAATTTGTGAGTGTATTAACAAATTTTTCAGGTGTATTCGGCATTTCTAAACTTACAATCCAATCAGCAGGAACTAACTCAGTACCCATGTTTTGATTATAAAGAAATTGACGATCTTTATCTGACAAATGCTGGTCAATATGAGTGGCTTCTTTTAAGCTAACAACGGCTTGAGTTAAAATTGATTGGCATAGAACTAAAAATATAATTGATGTTTTCATATTAAATAACAAATAGCACAGTTTTTTAAATATACAAAAATAGATTGGTGTACAAAAACTAAGAAAACTGTCTACTGCGTTTGACCTGTTAAATGTATTCATAACTTGGCCGAAAAAAATGTTTCTCTAGTTTTTAGATGCTCTGTTGCCATTGCTTTGTCCCAAAAAGTAAAATACAGCGAGTAATTGTCGGTAAAATACTGGTGGTGCGTGTAGTGATGCGTCGGAGTATTTACATACTTAGAAATTGGGTGGTCAAGCCACCATTTCGGCAAAACTTCGTAACCTAAATGTATGAAGCTATTCCAAAAAATACTAAAGCTAGTATAAATTAAAATAGCCATTGGATGCATCGGTATAACAAGTAGAATCACGAACAAAGAAAATGCCAACACAAAACCTTCAATAATATCTAAACTGTAACTAGCAAAAGGCGTAGGGTTTGAAAATTGATGATGAAACTTATGAGTGAATTTGTAAACATGGACGCTATGAAACAATCGATGAACCCAATAAAAATAAGTGTCCGTAAAAATGATGGCCGCCAAAATTGACAATGCGAACCAAAGGTAACCAAATTTGTTAATATCGCTATAAATAACTGAATAGCCGTAACGCTCTTTCACAAAATGAATCGCGAGACCGGCCAATGAAAATATGAGTAAGTTTAGTGTGGACGCTATAAATTCTTTTTTCATTTTTGATGGTTTGTTAAAGCGATCAAAAATTTTATTTTTTGAAAAATTAGTTCTATAAAAAAATATGTATAGAAGGCTCGAAATGAATAGAAATCTAATAAACGTCGGTAAATATGACATTTTAAGATAGGTTAAAAAAATTGAATCTTGCATATAGCCCTACTCTCGTTATAATTGTCGCAAACTTGTTAACTAAATATCTGATATTATGAAAAGAATAAACAAATATGGGTACACAAAAAAATCAAATACTGTACACAACTATTTACAAAGAAAGCTTTTCGCTCGACATTGATGCCAGCAAAGAAGATAAATTCTTTTTTGTCTCTTTATGGATATTAAAACTAGAAGCCGTTAAGCCTAATTTAAAATGGAAAACAACCGAACTTTCTTTAAGAACAGGCTTATCCCGAAGCTGGATTTACAAGTATTTCGGTAGGAATCAAAAGGATTTACTCAACTTGGCTTTGAAAATGGTTTTAGAAGATTTTTATGGCGACTCGACTAAAAGAACACTGTTAAAAGAAAAATATGGCACCATAGGAACTATCTTTAGATCAAGAGCCATTTTTCAAAATTTTCCAGAAGTCTTAGTTTTTTATTACAAAAATAGAATCAATAAAAACAGCATAGGTGAAATGATCAGAACCGAAGAACAATATTTTTTTAAGCGCTTAAGTCGAAGCACAGGTCTAAAAGGTGATCTTCTCTACGAGTTTTTTTCGAGTTTACATGGTGTGGCCACAGCTTTTTCACTAACAGATGAGCAGGTCAACACTTGCGTCAATTCAATTGTGAATAGATTTCTCATTTCTAAAAATAACCTTTAATGTATATAGTTAAAAGAAATTTATATTTTACTCGAGACAACTGACTGTTTCTTGCAGGTCATGTAATTTTCTAATTTTACTATCAATCAGCTGTACTTCTTCGGAAATCTTTTCGCCTTCGTTATTGAGAAATTCGATTTCTTTATGAAGACCCGTCGTCGCAGAACCCACCAGTTCTAGGTTTTCTATAACTGCGCTGACCTGATCAATTTTGATTTTAATGCGTTCGATAGATTGATTCATTTTTTTAAGCTTACCACTAAGATCTTTTTTGATAACTTTGATTTGATCAACTGAAAGCTCAGCCGATTGCAATTTTGCTATCACTTCTCTTTGATTTGCCTTTTCATCCAAGAAGCTGTGAAGAAGCAAAGACCATTCATCGCGTAACCCTTTTGGGCTTCTACCGTCATACATAACTGATGCTAGTATAACACAGCTTTTTGTTGCTTTCAGAGGCTGAGCATGAGGTTTTTTAGACGAATTGCATTAAGATATTGAATTGATTTAGTAATCCAAAAATACGCCAACGCGTCTAGCCCATAGTCTAGCGTTTCTTTAACTTACCTTCGAGTTTAATCTCAGGCCGCACATTTTTAAAGTTAAAGGTGGCGAGCTTTTTATGAGCTTCCGGATCGATGCGTATTGAAGTCTCGACGTAACCTGCAAGATTCGGCTTTTCGTTTAAATTATCGAGAAGACTCGGACGAAGAGCTTCTTCCTCTTCTTTGGCGGTCCGTTTTGATTTTTTCGGTTGGGCGACTACATTCTCATTCGAAATCGCCTGAAGAGGCACAAACGCCTGAACTTCACCTTCAACTACGGGTTCATTAACTTGCGGTTCCGCTTGTGGCCAGAACGGCTGATACAGAGGCCGAGACTCAATCGAGTGAGCGGCAGCTTGGTGAGAGTGTGAATTACCATGATGTATGGGTTCGTAAGCTTGTTGATGGTTTTCAACTGAATGGTCCACTTGCTTGTGATGCCTATGCTCTTCAACAGCTTCAACTTTGGGAGCCGTTGCAAAAGGATAAACATTAAGCGTCGGATCAACTTTAAATTCGGAACGATCGGTTAAACTCAAATAGCCGCGAAGGTAAGCCTGAAAATGATCGTCCGTTGCACGGTCACGAATCAGCATCATTCCATCCACAATTAAACTGCGCAGGGTAAAATCATCTTGCGCCGACTTATAGGCTGAGTCGGCAAAAGGCCAAATAACAAAATATGAAAACGAAACTCCCCAAAAAATACTCACCAGTGCCGAGCCCCAATAGACCCAGTTGTTCTGCCCGGTTTGTATCATTTCAACTAAGCTGCAAAGGGCTGATACGAAACCGAAAGCGATCGGATACTTAGCAATCGACTTGAGCACATAGAAATCTTCGTGGTACTTCTGTTTAAACTGATCAAGTCGGTTATGCAAAACTCTGTGCAGAGCTTCATTTTTGATATTTTTATTCAGTAAAAACGAAACACACTCACGCAAAAATGGATGCAATTCGGTGGTTGTAACATAGGTTCGATTCATTAAAAAAGAACTGCGTGCATTGGCGATCTCTTGTGAAACTTTCAGGTATTGTTTTTTCTTGCGAAAGAGTAGGCCCCATAAAACATAATCAACCGTTTTTGATAAGACGGCGTAAGGGTAAGCTACAAATGATGCAGCTAATGTGCCAAGAACGACAAAGACCAGTGCTCTTTGATCAAAAAAGATTTGCACCTGATGCGCATTCTGAAAAGCACCGAGGTAAAAACAAATGCCTACAATAGCAAAGCCGAACAATGCTGAAAAATTCATACACTGCTATTCGGTATAAGATAAGGCGATGTTTAATGAAGTCTGGTTTTTATCAATTTGAGACTATTTTTTCATCCACGATTGCCAATAGTTGTTCACTTCAACCTGGGCAAAGCCGGGGTCGATGGTCAGCGGCTTCATGGTATCCACCATAACGGCAACTTCGTCCGTAGCGATTTTCTTGCCTTGGTTGGCAAAAGCTTTCGGATGCGGTCCGTGCGGGAAGCCCGCCGGGTGCAAGGTCATCATATTGGAGTGCAGGTTATCGCGGCTGAAGAAGTTTCCGTCGTGATAGAACAAAACTTCATCGTAATCGATATTCTGGTGAAAGAACGGAACTTTAAGTGCGTCTTCATCCGTTTCAATAGGTCGTGGCAAAAATGTACAAACCACAAAATTATTCGCCACAAATGTGGTGTGTGCTGAAGGTGGCAAATGCACACGGTGTGAAATCATCGGCATCATGTCGTCCGTATGAAGCGTAAACGGAAAGTAATCACCCTTCCAGCCGACAGTGTCAAAAACACAAGCGCTGTATGAAAACTGCGTGACCGCTTCTAAACGCTTAACAAAAATTTCGAGCGATTCAATGCGGTTGTCTTTTTTAAACTGGTGCATTTTATCGAGATCAGGCTTACCCAGCGAAGCCGGGTCATAAAACGCATTACGTCCGACCATGCCCCGGTCCGGTTCACGGTAAAAACTGCTGAGTGATTCAACAATAATAAATTGCGTATTTTCACTGAACACGAATGTATGGTGAATTGATTTCGGAATATTGATATATGAACCTTTTCGAAAACTTAAAAGTCCGTACTCGGTTAACACAACGCCCGCGCCGGCGTGGCAAAACAATAAAGTGTCACCATCGGCATTACGAAATGAAACTAAATTATTTCTATCGGGTGTTAACTCGGTCTTTTGATTCCAACACGAATACATCGCGACGTCAGAGTTATAAACTAACCGGTGCCAGACGCCCCAGTCGTACTTCATTTCAACCAGGTCAAACAAATGCGGCTTCAAAGGCCCGTTGATATTCGTCCAACGGGTTGAGGCTTCTGGTTTTAAGAGGTGTGAAACCGGGCCGTAAAAGCCCTTTCGTCCCTGCTCTTCTTCATAGAGACCTTCCGGAATACCTTTGTGCCCCTGAGTATGAAAACGACCTTGAGAGTATTGATACATTTGTAAAATCCTTCTTTAGATGTAGCCACGGACTTTTTGATCGGCTTCGATTGCGTCGAACAGAGCCTGAAAGTTTCCGTCACCGAAACCGTCATGGCCTTTACGCTGAATCACTTCATAGAAAATCGGGCCAATCACATTTTTAGTAAAAATCTGCAACAGGTAACCCGACTCGTCTCCATCGACTAAGATGGCATTTTTTTGCAGGCGCGCTACGTCTTCAGTGACTTGCGGCAAACGGGCCGACATCATTTCGTAGTAAGTGCCCGGCGGCGGATTTAAAAACTCAACTTCTTTTTGGCGCAAACTTTCAAGCGTTGTGATGATGTCGTCAGTGACCATCGCGATATGCTGAATGCCCGAACCTTTATATTCATCAAGATACTCTTGAATTTGCGACTTGCTGTCGGTCGGCTCGTTGATCGGTACCGAAAATATGCCATCCGGCGAACGCATCACTTTTGAAATCAAACCTGTTTTTTTGCCACGAATATCAAAATAGCGCGCTTCTTTAAAGCCCATCACTTTTTCGTAAAAGTCGCACCATTTTTGCATTTCGCCAACAGGAACGTTATTTGTGAAATGATCTACAAAGTACATACCGTTCCCTGCAGGTTGCAGTTGATCGTTGTTTTTAAGACCGAATTGCTTTTCGTAAAGATCTTTGTGCGTTGTCTCATCAACAAAGTAAATCAACGAATCACCGATACCATAAATTGCTAAATAAGGAGTTGCTCCGCGGGTTTCTTGCGAGCCATCGTAAGCGCGCGCACCGCGCTTCAAAGCTGTTTCGAAAGCTTTTTGTGCGTTAGCCACGCGAAAGCCTGTTGTTACGGCGGCCGGGCCATGGGCTTTTGCAAACTGAGTCGCGAATGTGCCCTGTTCGGTATTTAAAATGAAATTAATGTCGCCTTGTCTGAAAAGTTTAATTTTCTTACCCGCGATTTGCCCCACTTCAGTGAAGCCAAGCTTTACAAATAATTTTTCAAAGTGTGCAGCATCTGCTCCGGAAAACTCTAAAAAGTCGATCCCGTAAAGACCCAGCGGATTTTGCTCAGTGATTTTTGCGTTGGACCAGTTAATAGCTAAAGCCATAAAAACTCCTGTGAAGTATGAATAGAATCTACCAACTGGCGCGCACAGGGTCAAAAAATGGCTTCAATTGTGCTTTAGGCCATAACTCATGACCACAGAACAAACTGAGCAAGCAGCCAAACAACAGTATTTCGAACTTCGGACGCTTCTGAACCAAGCAAATCCGCAAAAAGACCTTATGACGGAGCTCGTTTTCGAGTTGCGCGAAGATAAGGATGAAATTTTTATTATTATTAGATTAAGTAGTGTCGATCAAAGTGAGGCTAGCTGCAAACTAGCAAGCTGGCTTGCGAGGCTTTGGGTGATTGAGTTCAAATACTAATAATTTCATTTGCTGTTGCATTGTTCGTTTCAATTTATATGGGCTTGGCGTTAAGTCCTCAAAAAGATCAACATACTGCTTAGTATAGTCATAGCCCATGATTAACAATTTAGAATGATACAAAAAACTGCCGCCCATATTTGAGGTAATAATAACTTGTTCTAATTTTTTTTCATAAAAATCAATATTTATCAGTTGATGGTAATCTTCCGAATCAAACGTGAACTGTTTGATGATTTCTTTCCCTAATTTGTAGGCATCTAAGTCTAAAACCAAATGGACGCCTTCTATCGGGCGATACTTATTTTTTATTTCATTAAAATAAAAAAGCTCTTGGTCTAATGCGGTCATATCCACTTATCGGACAACCGCTCTAGCGGCTCAATACAGACCTTTGTCTATAATCTGATAAAACTTTTTCACTTCCGGGTCGACAATAATTGAACGCGGCGTCCATCGTACAATGTGTAGACCTGCCGGGTCGCGCAACCGCGACAAAGCAACATAAGCGTGGCCTGGCTCCCAAAGCGACCCCAAATCGCACCAAAGCTCATCAAGCGTTGCGCCCTGCGATTTATGAATGGTCGTCGCATAGGCAAGAATAAGCGGATACTGAATAGCGCTGGCTTTTGAGTTGCCTTCGGCGTCAAGTAAAGAGAACGAATGCTTTTCGACTTTAACTTCGCGCCCGCCGCCCTTACTGACCATAATGTGATCGGCTTCTATATGTGTAATTGTACCGCGCGTGCCGTTGACCCACCTTTTTTGGTTATCATTTTTGATAAACAAAACCCGGCAGCCAATCTTTATTTTAAGCTGAACCGGCACCGGTGCTGATTTCATCAAGACATCAATAAATTTTTGCTCACCTAGATAAATCGAATCGATGAGGTGTTCGTCTTCGTTTATTTCAGCTAATTTTTTCTGATTGTAGGTGTCTGACTGCTCGCGGCGCGGAAACAACCTTGTGCCCGGATGATCTTCGTCATGGTCACGCGTGTGATCATTTAAAAATTCGCGCACACGGTCCGTAAATTTTCCTTCACGGACGTCAGAAAGCACGTCTAAAAAATCGTTATCTTGAATGCGCTGATTGTGCTTTAACTCACAAACTGAAAAGCCACTTCGCTTCCAGACTTCATTTAAAAAACACCAATCACGTTTTTGCCCTTGGCGGGTAACTGGTGGCAGTTGACCAAAATCGCCCACCGCAATAACGCGCATTCCGCCCCATGGCAAAGAGGAGCTTCGCGCAATACGCGATATTTCTTCAGCCACCATCAAGGCTGAACCTGGTATCATCGAAATTTCATCAATGACGATACCTTCAACACGTTGAATACGTTTGAGGGCTCGTCCGTCATTCATCAGGCGCTTCAACGTGGCTTCAGGTCCGCCTTCCATTATACCTAAACCGAAAAAACTATGAAATGTACGGCCGCCTAACAAAACCGCAGCCGCTCCAGTACTGGCTAAAATCGGAATCTGTTTCGGATCCTTGCTTTTCATGAATTCACGGATGACATAACTTTTGCCCGAACCTGCTCCACCCGTTAAGAAAACATTCTCGCCGGACTCGCATAAATCCAGCGCGTACTGCTGTTCTGTGGAGAGGCTCGAAATAGGGTCGTTTGAGTCGGGGTTTTTCATGCGGTTTTTC
Source organism: Bdellovibrio sp. (assembly GCA_031429735.1). Taxonomy (GTDB): domain Bacteria; phylum Bdellovibrionota; class Bdellovibrionia; order Bdellovibrionales; family Bdellovibrionaceae; genus Pseudobdellovibrio. The sequence goes on from JANPAD010000214.1 coordinate 11,357, forward strand.
AAGTCTATCTCATCGACTAAGTCAGTCAAAGAATTAGACCTTCAAATAGCCACTTTCAGAGCTTTTGCTTGCTGTGACACTCAGCATTCGTATACTATGGGCAGTCTATGTCATACGAATTTAAGAACAAAACAAATAATACCGGATTTGCCGGCGTGGTTGATGTAACCCCGCAAGAAGTCCTTGAAAACACAGCCCAGCTTAAATTAGTCGATGTCCGCGAAATCAGCGAATACACCGGCGAACTGGGCCACGCCCCGCACGCGGAACTGATGGTGCTTTCAACAATTCCCGAAAAAATTAAAACTCTTCCGCAAGATAAAACGATCGTGTTTATTTGCAGATCCGGCGGCCGTTCGGCGCAGGCTGCAGCGTACGCACAACAGCATGGTTTTAAAAATGTCTACAACATGACCGGCGGCATGCTTTTGTGGAACCAGCTTCAACTTCCAACTGAAAATTAATCGCTTCGCAGGAGTTATCTCATGCCTCAAGGCAAAGTATTTGTTAACCGTACCCTAAACCTTAAACGTATTAAATATATCGGTCTTGATATGGATCACACTCTGATTCGCTACAACACTGAAAATTTTGAACGACTGGCGCACACTAAAATTATTGAAAAATTGATTTCCGGCAAAAGTTATCCTGAAGTCATCCGCAAGCTTCAGTTCGATTTCAATTTTGCTTTGCGCGGACTTGTGATTGACCGCAAAAAAGGAAACCTGTTGAAGCTGAACCGCTACACGGCTATTCGTAACAGCTTTCATGGTCTTAAGCCTCTTGATTTCAAAACTCATAAAAAAGTTTATAAATCGACTTATATCGACCTCAGCAAATCAGATTATATTCCGATCGACACCAGTTTTTCTTATTCGCTTGCGCACG
>JANPAD010000215.1:0-7937 GCA_031429735.1 Bdellovibrio sp.
AAAATTGAAAATAGTTTTTCTTGTTTTCTTAAAAAGAATAGCCAGGTGAGTTGGGCCATAAGGTCGCGTCTTAGGATATACACGACAAAAGGGCACGAAGCCTATTTCGGCCAGAAGGGTCACTAAAGCGCCAAAACTGAAGTAACTGGTGTGCTCAAGATGGGTCCAATCAAAAAAGCTGATATTTTTTTTGTCTGGAATTTCAATATACAAATATCCCTCATCATTTACAACGTGCGCTATGGATTCCAAAACGGCCCTTGGGTCATAGATGTGCTCGAGGCAGTGAATAAAAGTAACGACATCAAACTGGCGTTTGTTAGTTTGATTATAATCTTCAATGGTATTTTGTAAGATATAAAATCGGTCATTAAACGAATCTTTAACACTACTCGATCGACTGTCGGGTTCGATACCAACGACTTCAAAGCCCGCATCAAAAAACGCTTTTGTCCCGAAGCCTGACCCCGCACCAACATCAAGCAATGTGGAGCATTTCGGGATGACTTTTTTAAACACTTCAGCAATATTTTTATAACGTCTGTATCTTCTGGCTTCAAGGGCGCTACCAGGGTTATAAGCTGTTGAAGAGTAAATGTTCTCAGCCATCCAGTCCCACTTAGGACGTATTTTTGAAAAAATAAAATCGCACTTGGTGCAGCAGACCTTTTGCAAATAAACGGCCGAGGCGTAGCGGGCAATACTGTGATTTACATACTCATTGTCATGACAAATCGGACAACTGCTTTGAACTTCGCTGACTTCGCTGACTAACATGATAAAAACATAGCATCAGAGAATATCAAAGCACAAGTCTAAACTGGCCGAATTGTGATCGAACTGCCCAAGGCGCGACTCAGCACTTTATTTTCGATCTGCGTTCTACGAGCAATCAATTTATTTGAATCTATTGAATTAAGTCTTACTAAAATTTCTGAAACTTGCCGTTCATCAAAATATTTATCAGACTTTTTATTTGTAAAAGGACGCTTTGTCAGTAAGTTGTTCCTGATCCAGCGGTAGATTTTCGAACCGCAGATTAAAAGTCCTAAACTATCAACTAAACTGACAGCACTCGTTTTATTTTTGCAACCTGAAAAAAAGAGTCTTAATCGACTGCTGTGGTCAAAATGCTGATTCTTCGCCTCAAGTATTTGGGTTATTTGATTGGCGACTCTTAAATACGCTTTGCCATCTAACTCATGAAACCATTCAGACAGCAATTCATTGGCATGCGCGCTTGTTTTAAATTGAATGTGTGACTTGTTTTTAACGACCGCAACGAGATCTTCAAAACTCGGTAAGATTTGGCTAATGCTGATCGGTAAAATTGAAGTGCCCCTGATAAGATCAGTTGAAACCCAATCTAAACTGTAGGTGGGAACTTTCATTAATACAGCATCAACTGCGGCTGAACTATTTAAGTGGAGCACCATCGCCGCAGACTTAAGCCAGCCGGCAATTGTCCCTTCTCTGACAATTGAAACGGTTTTGAAATTTTTAAAGTAATTTTTGTATTCGGCTTCATCTTCAAAGGGGTGTATGCGAATAACAATTTCTTGGTCGGGAAATAATTTCGTTAGTTTTGAAATCGTATTAATAAGTTCTTTTTTAGCACGTAATTCATCAGATATTCGCGTTTCAACGTATTGAAGCGGATAGCCTATATCCAGAAAATTCTTAATTTCGGTTTCTCGAGACACAAATCGCGGAAATGAAAGCGCAAAATTTGAGATGACCAATATAAAATTCGTCATCGTTAAGTCATATTCCTTGATGCAGTCCCTCAATGGAGCTGAGCTGAAGTCGTAGCGGGGTGAACCGGTCACCTGAATGCTATCCGGATTAAGTACCGTGTGTTTCAATAAAAGACTTTTCTGGGCCTTTCCCCAAGTAAAGTACTGTTTAATTTCCGACTTTAATTCTTTATGGGCAATTCTTTTTGAAAACTGCTCTCCTGACTCCCAGACCGCGCCTTCGGTGTCGAGTATGCCAATTGTGACTCCGGATAAATTTAAATTTTTAATAATATCTTGATTATTCGTTCTGGCGTAATTAAATAAAACATAGTCAGGGCCTATGAGCGGAATTTCGTATCCAGCGACATACATCGGGACGAGTGAGACATTAAATTGTCTTAGTGTTAGTTCTCGTGCCAGTAAAACGGAACTATCGAGATCACGAAACGGATTGTCTACAATAATACAAATTGTTTGCTTGTTCTTGGTGCTGTACAAATTAACTCCGGTTTTCAAGTTCTAAGTCATATTTATTTTTTTTAAAGATAACAAATAACATAATCAGCGAAAACGAAACAATAAGTGTAGATTTTAAAATAATATTAGAAAGCGGAGATTCTGCTTGTACGAATAAACACGACAGGTATGACAGTGAGCCAAAAAATAAGACGAGTACATTTTTGACAGCGTAGTAAGATCTCGGGTAGACCCATGATGAAAAAACAATCTGTAATGAGGTCCGAACTGTCATAACAAAAATAAATGCGTAGCAGGCGCCTTTTAAGCCATAAAGCTCAACCAAATAGCGATTGGCGAGGTATCCACTGACGAGCGTTACAATTGAGATGAGGGGCGCGAGTTTATTTTTCTTGGCTAGATCGAGGCCATTGCCGAAGGCTGTGCCTATCGTTTGAATGTAGTAGCCGATGATGAAGTACGGTATATAGTCAGCAATTTGAAGAAATTTTTCTGAGTTGAGGAGTACCAAAAAATCTTTTGCTAGAACCGTGATGAGTAGAGCGGGTATTGATAAAACAGCAAGACTGTAAGTTGCAAAAAGACTGATGATGTTCGAAGAATCATGTCTTTCCCCCTCGAGTTTGAAGATAAAGGGGTACCATGCAGTTTTAAAAACCGCGTTAAGCGCATTGTAGCCCCCGGCTATTTGATTTGCGAGGGAGTAAATTCCAATCAAATCTAACGACACGAATTTATCTAAAAAGAAACGGTCGAAAACAAAATTGAAACCTGCGAACAGGCTCGAAAATGCAACGTTCTTAGAATATTTAAACGGTTCAATGAGTTTGCTTAAATTCAGATTAATTTTATAGTTACGAAATATGTAGGTGCTGTGCCAGAGTGACCAAAAAAAACTATTTACAAAAAGCGAGAAAAAGTAACCTTCAAGACCCATTTCAAAATAAAATATGGCTACAAACGCCAACGAAGTTTGAGTTAGAAAGGTGAATACTGAAACAAGATTAAAGCTATTTACATTTTCACGCGCTCGAAAAATAACGAGATTAAAATTTGCCAGGTTTGAAAAAAATATAGTCCAAACGGTTAGACGAATATACGGAGCATATTCAATATTGTTAAAGTAATTAGCACAAAACTTTGGTCCGATTATTTCAAGAAAAATACAAATGATCAGATTCAAAATAAGTGAAAGCATCCAGAGAGCGCCGATATTTTCTTTTCGATCCTGATCGGACCATTGGACATAATATCTTTGTAAGGCATCTTGCAGACCAAATGTCACAATTGGCGATAAGACATTGATCACAATCTGTGTAAGGCCGATGGTCCCAAAATCAGCTGGAGAAAGTTTGTGCCAGTAGATTGGCAATATAAGCAGCCCACCTAATTTAAGCAGTATCGCGCTCAAGCTATATAGAGCCGAATTCGATGATAGTTTTCTCCAAAGTTGTGTATGCGTTAATTGTTTGTACAAGCTAACAATCTGTTTTTACAATTTTGATGTTCCATATAGGCTTAAATCTCTTCATATTCTATTTTTAAAGTGTTCGATCATGTAAAGAACGCCTTCAGCAAGAGGGACTTTTGGTTTCCAATTTGGTAACACGGCGTAAGCGAGACTTAGGTCGGGGCGTCGTTTTTTTGGATCATCAATCGGCAATGGCAGATGATTCAAAATCGATTGACTGCGGCTTACTTGTAAAACCACATTTGCTAGTTCGAGCATGCTGTTCTCGGTATCGTTACCCAAATTAACTGGCGAGTGATAGTTGCTGTCGGCATACTGTGTAATTCCGGAAATAAGATCATCAACATAACAAAAACTGCGTGTTTGGTTTCCGTCACCGTAAATTGTTAGAGGCTCATTCTTTAAAGCTTGCTGAATGAAGTTGATAACGACGCGACCATCGTTTGGATTCATCCGTGGACCGTAGGTGTTAAATATTCGAACCAAACCATGACCCGATGTGTGACGACGATTGTGTGAAAAAATAAGAGCTTCGCCAAAGCGCTTAGCTTCATCATAGCAACTGCGTTCACCGAAAGAGTTGACATGGCCCCAATAGCTTTCGGGCTGAGGCGATACGTTTGGATCTCCGTAAACCTCACTGGTCGATGCAAATATCAAACGTGCAGAGTGCTGGTCGGCATAAAACAGAGCTTGTTCAAGCCCTTTGGTGTTGGCCCATAAAGTTTCGATTGATAATTTCTGATAATGAGGTGGTGAGGCAGGTGAGGCAAAGTGAAAAACAAATTCAAGCCCAGAGGCTTCGGGCCAAGTTTTAAAATCAGAGCAAACATCTTTTTCACAAAATTGAAACTCTGATGATTGTTGCAGGTATTCGATGTTTTCGTGTGAGCCGGTCGAAAAATTATCAAGCCCGACAACGCGGTAGCCTTTTTTCAGGTAATGCTCGGCTAAATGAGAACCTAAAAACCCAGCAACGCCGGTAATTAACACACTTTTCATGAGGGGCGTCCAACTGAGAAATAACGAAACCCGTGATTTTTAATATTTTTGGGTGAATAAATATTTCGACCATCAAAAATAATGAGATCTTTCATCATTGATTTCATGCGTGTAAAGTCAGGTTCGCGAAACGACTTCCACTCAGTTAGTACAATCAAGGCATCGACTTCGTTTAAGACAGCGTATTGGTCGTCGAGAAACTGAACATTGGAATAATTGTAAAAGTGTGCTTGCGCATTTTGGTTTGCGACCGGATCGTAAATCGTCACCTGGATATTTCTTTTCAAAAAGTACTCAATAATATCGAGAGCTGGCGCTTCCCGTATGTCGTCAGTGCCCGGCTTGAAGGCGACCCCCCAGACAGCCAATTTGCGGGCTGAGGGTGATAGGTTTTGTTCGATATTTTGTATGAACCGCTGCCGCTGGATGATATTCGTTTTCTCGACCGATTCCAATATGTGGAGCTTTTCGCCGATTTCTTGCCCTGTGCGGATGAGCGCGCTGATATCCTTGGGAAAGCAACTGCCGCCATAACCAATGCCGGCGTAAATGAAGTGGGGGCCGATCCGTTGATCTGATGCAATTCCGCGCCTGACCGCTTCAATATCAGCTCCAAGTTTTTCGCAAACACGTGAAAACTCGTTCATGAGTGAAATTTTGGTGGCAAGCATCGCATTTGCAGCGTATTTGGTCATTTCAGATGAAGCGGGATCCATTGATAACAGCGGATTGCCGTTTTTCAGAAAAGGTTCGTAAAGATTTTCGAGCAGTTCACGGGCTTTTTGTGTTTCAACGCCGATCACCACGCGGTTAGGCTTAAGGCAGTCGTCAATTGCATTGCCTTCGCGCAAAAACTCAGGGTTTGACACGAGATCAAATCCGAAGCTGGCGCCGCGGCCCTTGAGGGTGTTTTCAATAACTGCTTGTATTTTTTGATAAGTACCGACCGGCACGGTCGACTTGGTTACAATTAACTTATAAGCATTCATATGTTCAGCGATAGACTCAGCAACTTTTAAGACTATTTTGATGTCGGCAGAGCCGTTATCTTGTGGTGGGGTGCCCACAGCAATGAAAATAATATCTGCGGTTTCTACGCTGGACTTAAATTCTGTCGTAAACTGAATTCTTTCAGCTTTGAGATTCTGAGTGAGCAGGCTGTCGAGACCCGGTTCATAGATCGGTGAAAAACCTTTTTTGAGTGATTCAATTTTGTTTTCATCGATGTCAACGCAGACAACGTTGTTGCCCATTTCGGAAAAACAAACGCCTGTTACTAGACCCACATATCCTGTACCGAAAACTGTAATTCGCATAATGAAATTGTAGGGACTAAACGTGCTATTTACAACGACTCTGGGCTTGGCTCCATTAGAAATCTCGCACCGCACAAACACTTATGATATGATATTCTATCCTTGAAATGTCTGTTAGCATTTAAGGGTATAAGTCACAGATCTGACAATTGGAGTTGAATGAAGGTTTTATTTTTAAACCCACCTTTTCATAACCGTTTCTCGCGGGAATCACGCAGTCCAGCCGTGGCTAAAAGTGATACTCTTTATTACCCAAAATGGTTGGCGCATGCGGCAGGAGTCGCGATCAGATCCGGCCACGAAGTGGATATGATCGATGCGCCAGCTTGGTGTGTGGATTTAAAATATGTTCTTGATCGGATCGACGCAAAAGGTATTCAAGCTGTCGTCTGCGACACCTCAACACCAAGTATTGTAAATGACATTGCCGTCGCAAATGCGATGGTGGCCCACAATCCGAAGCTTCATGTTTTAATGGTAGGCCGACATGCCTCGACAATGGCCGAAGAAACTCTCGAAAAATGTGTCGGCATCAGTGGTATTGCCATTAAAGAATACGAATACACAGTTCGTGACTGGCTTGAGGCCCTCAATGCTGGCGCTAGTCTATCAACGGTTGAAGGTCTTGTTTGGAAAAACGCAGCCGGTGTGACTGTTCGCAATAAAGAACGTGCACCAATCGAAAACTTAGATGAATTACCCTTCGTTTCTGAAGTGTATAAGCGCTTTTTGCGGGTTGAAGATTACTTTTACGGTCACTCAAAACATCCGCTGGTGGTTTTCGATACCAGCCGTGGCTGTCCGTACCGTTGTACTTTCTGCGTTTACCCGCAAACTTTCAGCGGTCATTCTATGCGGTATCGTTCGGTCGGGCATGTCGCCGATGAATTCGAATACGTGGCGCGTGAACTTCCGCAGGTCAATACCATCATGCTCGAGGATGATACCTTTATTATCGACATTAAGCGCACGGATCAGCTGGCAGACGAGCTTATTAAGCGCGGTAATAAATTGCCATTCGATTCAAACTGCCGGGCCGATACCAAAGCTGATGTTGAGTTTTTTAAAAAACTGAAACAGGCGGGTGCGAGACTTTTTTGTGTCGGATTTGAAAGTGGCGACGATGAAGTTTTGAAGCACATTAAAAAAAATCTGAATTTAAATCGAACCCAACAGTTTATGAAAAACACTCGTGATTCCGGCATTATGGTGCATGGATGCTTTATGGTGGGTAATTTAAACGAAACTGAGCAAACGCTGCAAAAGACGCTTGATTTAGCGCTCGATCTTGACCCGGACACCGCGCAGTTTTTTCCAATCATGGTTTACCCAGGTACTGCGGCTTACAACGAAGCGAAACAAAAAGGTTATCTCAGCAGTGAAAACTTCTCCGACTGGCTGACTGAAGATGGTTTGCATAACTCAACGATTAACTTACCCAACATGAGCCATAAAGAGTTGGTCGAATTTTGCGACCACGCTCGTAAGAAGTTTTACCTACGACCTTCTTATTTGGCCCGGAAAGCCATTCAATCAATTAAGGACCCGGATGAGTTTAAAAGAAACCTGAAGGGTTTTAAAAAACTTTCGCAGTATTTAATTAAAGGTTCATTCGGTAGCGGCAGCGACAGCCAAACCTAATGAAGAAGTGTGTTGTTTTTGCCCCCATTGCCGAGCGAGAAGTTAATTTTTATCTAGCCTTTGCTGATCATGCCCGAAAAATGCAATGGCCGGTCGAAGTTCAATTTATTTCGTTCTATCAAAACGGCAATCAGCTGATTGAACAAAAGGGTTATAAAGTCTGGGATATCTACGCGTGGTCAAAAAAAGATTCTATGTTTCAGGTTTCACGTGACCAGCTTGAATCTCATTTTAACATCGTGAACCTCCATAAGCTGATTCTTCATGAAAAACTGACTTTCGGCATTCACG
>JANPAD010000216.1:0-3896 GCA_031429735.1 Bdellovibrio sp.
GCTGTAATAAAATTTTCACACCCTCGACTAATGTAAATCGAGAAGACCATCCTAAAAGGGTTTTAATTTTTGATACGTCTGCAAATGTACAATCGGGTTCACCCGGTCTTTTTGGGATATGAACTTTGTCTCCGCCGAGTAGTTCGACAAGGCGATTAACTGATTGATGTGTTCCCGAACCAACATTAAAAATCTCATTTTTTAATTCTGACTGGGAAGCTGCAAAAATGGCCTCAACTATATCAGTTACGAATGTAAAGTCTCGAGTCTGCGTTCCGTCCCCTACGACAGTCATTGGCTTTCCAGCCAGTTTTTGAGCTAGAAAAACTCCAAACACCGCGCCGTAAGTGCCACTCGTTCGAGAGCGTGGCCCGTAGACATTGAAAAATCTGAGCGATAGTGCTGGAATATTATAGAGTTTTCCCCAATGCAGGACGAGCTCTTCACCCATACGTTTAGTTAAAGCGTAGGGGTATTGAGGTTTTACCTCAGCTGTTTCGGGCGTTGGATAGTGATCCGGAATTCCATAGCATGATGACGAAGCTGCATAAACAAACTTTTTTATTTGGCCGGCTTTTCGCACAGCCTCAAGTACCCGCAAAGTGGCGTGAACATTCGATCTGTAATACTCGCTAGGATTTTCAATTGACGGAACTATGTCGGCAAGTGCGGCTAAGTGGTAAACATAATCTACCTCTTTGAAAAATGAATTCAAGTCCTGAGTGTCATCAGCTAAATCCAACACCTGAATTTTGAGGTTAGGCAAATGGCTTAAGTGCGACAAATTTTGAAGTCGTCCGGTCGAGCAATTGTCGAGAACCAGCACTTCAAATTTTTCAGCCAATAGTTTCTCAACGAGGTGACTGCCAATAAATCCACATCCACCGGTAACAACTGCTTTCATAATTTCGCCTTATTTTAGAATAGCTTGTAAAGCTTTAACAAAATCAGCGCGAGTCACTGAAGTTTTGTTGCCCACAATTTTTGTTTTTAATCCTGCAAACACATTCCCCATAAATGGAATAAAGACGGGCGGCGCCCCAACTTTAACAAGTAGACTCGTTATGGCAAAGTACGCATCTCCAGCGCCGGTTGCATCAACAACTTTATCCGTAAAAGCGGGAGAGGCCACTTCTTCCGTGCTTTGTGGTGAGAAAAAGGTAGATCCATTCGGACCCAAGGTAATTGAAACTGCAGACTGACCATTCAGATCGCCGAAAATACGTTTAGCAAGATCAATAGGTGGCGTATAGCGGTCGTAGTAGACAAAGCGCGCCTCGCGGGTATCTATACACAAATATGAAAATTTCTTGTGTTTCGTAAATGGGTTGAAACCAAAATTAGAAGAGTTGGTCTGAACGTTTAAGCTAATGAAATTAGGTAGTGAATTAAGCAAACTAAGAACCGGAGTTTCTATAAGGCCATGACCAAAATCGGCCACAATAACCACATCAGACCGCTGTGCCGATTTCAAAAACATTTGATTGAATGGTTCAGCTGAGTGGTGCATCCATTGATCGTGCCGTAGATTTGTAATTTCAAACATACGTTGAGTCGAGTCCATTGCTATGAATCTGGTTTTTCGTGGAGTCGGGATATTGGCAAGCAGCAGTGTATTGACTTTAATTCGCGGATCGATTTTCTCTTCTAATATTGTTTTAAAATAAGAATCACCGCCATTGGTGAAATTAATCTCAACTGATTTGCAAAAGTCGGCAAGGTGATTAGCAATCGCTAAAGATCCGCCTGCATAGTTTTCTTCAAAAGAATATTTCGCTGAAATACATGGGTACTTACTGGAGATAGCCTCAGGATTGCAAAAAACGTAAGTGTCAATGATAGGCTCGCCCACTATACTCACATTAAGCTTCGCAACATCATCTAAAAGCTGATTGATCTTTTCTAGGCCTCCGCCAGAAACCACCTGACCAATCATTTTAGTTTGCGCATCATTCCATGGATTGAAAAAGCGATTGATTAAAGCTGATGACGACATCGTGGCATCGTCAGTAAAAATGAGTCGGCCACCGGCTTTTTCGACTGCCGTCTGCTCACGGTAAATACCACCCGTGACGTCTTTTGTGAGATCTTTATAATCCGGCCCTTTAGCATAAAAATTTGGTTTCAGAATCGCGATGACGGGTTCAGCGGTTGGGTTGTTGTTGACTGCGACGTAGTCGACAATTTGAAGGGCCGCAATCATAGCGGCTCGAACGGTTTCGGAGTAATAGGGCCTGTTAGGCCCTTTGTTCACAAACTTGTCGGCCGTTAGCGTGACCACCAACAGGTCTCCGTTTTTTTTGGCTGATTGAAAGTAGGATAAATGACCCGCATGAAGAACATCGAAAACACCATGGCAGTGAACAATCACACTTTTTGCGTGCTTTTCACGAACTTCACTTAAGCTGTCGAAAGGGATGATTTTACTTTGACCTGTTACCATGAGGAATCCTTTAATCCACATGTTATTTAAGTTTTGAATATATTCAAATGTTATTGTTAAAATATAACCTTCCACCTAATATATTTAATCGGCCCCAATAAATGGAGACTCTTTGACGAACTCAGCCACGCTACATTCTATTCATATTAGTATCGTGATGCCTGCGCTCAACGAGCAAAATAACATTGTTGAAGCCGTCATCAATGTTCAGAAATCTTTAGATAAAGCCCAACTGCAAGGGCAGCTCATTTTGGTTAATGATGGGAGTCACGATTCCACTGGGCAACTGATGCTAGATCTTCAAGCAAAATACCTGGATCTTAAAATTCAAATTATTACCCACCCTACTGCCTGCGGCATTGGGGCTTCGTTTCGAGACGGACTCAAAATTGCCACCGGCGAATCAATCGTTATGCTTCCGGGCGATGGCGAAAATGACGGTTACGAGATCTTTAAATATTTTAGTTTACTTGAGCACGTGGATTTAATCATACCCTATGTCGCGAACGGAGCGAAGCGCTCAACTTTTCGCAGAACACTTTCTAAAACATACATTACGCTCATTAATATATTTTTCGGCACTTCATTTAGGTATACGAATGGTACAGTTTTATATCGAAAATCAATTCTCGATGACCTTAACCTTTTCAGCAACGGTTTCTTTTATCAGACCGAACTAATTTTGAAATGCGCCGCTCGAGACTATTTTTATGCAGAAGTTCCCTACTTATTACGATCACGAGAAAAAGGGCGATCGACTGCGGTTTCAGTTAAAAACTTAATTAATATTATCAAAAGTCTATTTCACACATGGGTTATGATTAGATTTTTTGATAACAATACACAGCTTGATGAAGGCTCAGTAACTCAAAGAGTGCTGAGTTCTGCAAATAACAATTGAAGCGCACTTAGGCTCGCTGAGTGCGTTCGATACGCTTATTACGATCCTCAAGACTTTCGAGCTGCAACTCTAACGGCAACCCGGTGTTTTTTTGCAATTCTCGCTCAATTTTAATTAAGTGATGTCCAATATTTTTTTGATGAGGTTGTGGTCTAATCGCCACAACAACTCTTGTTTCATGACGAATTTTAACAATTTCAATCACGTCACTGTTCAGTGATTCCTGATTCAGTATTGTCGGCAGAGCCTCAACAATAACTTTAATTTTATCTGCTTCACTTTTTTCGAGCCAAAACTGAGGGATTTGATCGCGCCAATAATTAAGCGCAATTTTTTTATCTTCATTGAACTCAAGATTTTGACGAAATAGATCTCGTAAAAGTTGGTTAGTTACTTGAAGACAGGGTTCAACAAGTTCTGCGTTAAATAAACCGACTTTTTCTGAAGTGGTTTTCTCGTTTCGCAGCGCATAGTCTAAACGAACTAAGCCGTGTTCAGAGGCCTCTTGTAAGCTCTTTTCCTTGATAATCTCACACACGGAGTCAACAAAGC
>JANPAD010000217.1:0-3304 GCA_031429735.1 Bdellovibrio sp.
CTGCGTTTCTCGCCGAAATCAAAGCGGCGGTCGAAGCCGGAAAAACCAACTTTTTCAGCGAAGACCGAATTCAGGTGTTAAGCGAAAACTTTAAAGCTAATGAGTATAAGCAAATAAAAATTCTGGCACTGCGAATGATCCGCTTTTCAATGGAATCTGTAATCCCGGCAAAGAGTTAGATTTTGGAAGCAGACTTCAGAATTTTTGCGGCCGGGCCTGAAACCGTCTTAGCCTGGTTTCCAATCGCACCGTCTTTAAATAAAATCAAAGTACCGAGTTCGATGGTGGTCCAATCTTCATTATCCGTTAGCGGAATAGTCGCGATCAAAGCGACTTGGTCTTTTTCAGTCGTGACCGTTCTGAAGTCTACGGTTATTTCTTTATCTTTGAGACGGGCGGTATTAAACGGGGCCTTACGAATGATGTAGGCTAAGTTAGTTGAACAATGCGCCAGTTGAATGGCTCCGTTCGAAAGCAAAAAGTTAAATTCTCCGTGCGAACCGACCTGTTTCGACAGTTCGGTGATGGTTTCAAAAACTTCCACATCACCCGGAAAAGTATGTCCGAATTTATTTCGGAGCTCTTGCATGAACCAGCAAAATATTTTTTCGCTGTCGGTGCACCCGACAGGCAGAAAACTTCCGTCTAATTCAGGGTTGAAGTTTGTGACGTTACCGTTGTGGGCAAATATCCAATTATAGCCCCAAAGCTCGCGCAAAAAAGGATGGGTGTTCTCGAGGGCCACTTCGCCCTGCGTAGCTTTACGGATATGTGAAATAACGTTTTTAGATTTGATCGGATAGCTTTTAACAAGTTCTGCAATTTTTGAATGAGCCGAAGCTTCGTGATCTAAAAATTGTCTGACACCCTTACCTTCAAGAAAGGCAATGCCCCAACCGTCGCGGTGCACATCGGTTAAACCGCCACGTGCCTGAAAGCCTGTAAATGAAAAACAGATGTCAGTGGGAACGTTGCAGTTCATTCCTAATAATTGACACATTTTATTTAGTGAATAACTTCTAAATTAAGAGCGGCCATCAACTGTTTTTCGTCAACATCTGGGTAAGCCATAGTTTGACAGTGAATAGATCCGTGCTGGTCATCTGAAAGAGAATTTGTACGAATGCCGACAACTTTGTAACCCAATCCTTCGTACACTTTCTTCGCCGTTTCGTCTGAAGCAATGCCGTATGTAGGCATAAATGCGGTTTTTCCGACAATCAGTGAATTGGCATAGGTTCGGTAGCTGTTCGGCACGTCCGGCAGCAGAACCACATTATAGCCCCAAGCTTTAAAATCTGAAGCGTACTGGGGAGTGTTGGTTAAAATAGTTTTGTTGCCGATCGGTTTCACGACTTCATCGACGTCGCCGATGCCGCTGTAATGTTTAAGAATGTGAACATCTTTGCAGCCGTAGACATTTCGCAAGTCGTTTTCAGTGGTTGTGAAGCGGCGGTAGCTATCGATGGTGAAACAAACACCGTTTTCATCGGCAATTAAGTTGCCACCGACGAATGTGAAATTATTCGGACTCATATTCAAACTTAAAGAGGAAGCAATGGCCGGCGATGAACGGAATGTACGGTAATATTTTGCGCCCACCAGTGAAAGCTGACCCGCGGTATTCACCACCGGGTAGGGGAATGCATCACGCGCCCAGAAGCCGCCCTCAATGCTGTTGTCGCGGGCTAAGATCAAGCGATCCGGCGAAATATATTTTGCATAGGTTTGTTTGACACGTTCAGCGTTTGAATTTGAAACCAATAACACGAGCTTTACACCTTCAGGCAAATTAGCCGCGATCGTGTAACGCAAGTTTGCGGCTTCATCAAAACCGGCCTCAGAACTGAGAAGAACATATTTAAAGTCAGCGGTGTCGATGGGCGGCTGCCACGTGACTTCTTCAGGAGCAAGTTTGTAATCAACAACAGGAGCCGGCTGAATTTGACGAAGCTCTTCAGCGGTGGGTTCGTGCTGATACGCGTTTATTTTTGAAGTTGAAGCGAAACTTTGAAGAGATGAAATAAGAAGGGCCGAGGTCACAAGAGACAGGGTGATTTGGTGTTTCATAGCTTCATGTTAGCAGTTTATAAAATTTTGTTGAGAAGTGGCGTAGGGGCTACGCCAGTATTGGCATTTGGTCGAGGCTTTCGTTGTGAAGTGAATTATACGAGGCGTTCATCTACTGTCCGAAAAATGGAACGCCTAATAAGAAATTAAAGAACTCGGCGGAAGAATGAAACACATGGGGCCCCGCGACCTTAATTATAATTCCGCACTGAATCAGGGTGTACATCACGTCAATATTTGACATGCGTTCATACAATGAAATATCCGGTAAATTAAAGGCGCGCTGTTCGGCTTGCAACATGCGTTCATAAAAATCTCTGTGAATATTGTCGTCCGGGTTTTTAGCGCGGTTTCTGGCGGCCTCTTTAATTTCATTAAAGCTATCGGTAAATTCAACGGTGCGCGCATAGGTCACCAGCAGTTCATCGTTTTTAGTCAGCGTATTTTTTTGTCGTAATTCTTCAAGCCGTAGGTTCGCATCGTTCGGAAGACTTTCAATTTCGACTAATTGGGGCAAATTACGTTGGCGCATCTGAGCCGAACGCATCAGGCCGGAAAGACTTTTTAATTTATCTGAAGTCACCGGTGGAAATCGGTTAATCACTGAATCGAGGGCTCCAATTATCACTTCTGAAGAAACAAAATACCGAAGCGCAGAAAATATTTCACCTTTAAAGTCTGACCAAAGTTTCAGACGTGTATAGTGGGTGCTGCTTCGAAAAAGCGCTTTGATGTCAGCTAGAGCCGGACGCTCTTCAGGAATATGCAGGGAAGCATACTCAGGATAAATTTCAGAAAATTTATGAGCGCCAAGATTGCGAAGTGTCTTTTGCGCCGTTTCGACAAATAGTGGTTTTCTAGAAGTGGTTTCGTTAACTCCATCAAGATAACTTCGAATGGCTATGTATTCGCCGTAGTTTTGAGAAAACTTAAATTCACTCATTTTGAGTCGACGGTTTAATCTCATGCGGGTCATAGACCCTTCCGGCAAGACTTCTAATTGGGAGCGAAACGTTTTAATAAGCCAGAAAGACAGCTCGACATCATCAAATTGTTTACGGAAAATATCGGTCGCTTCATTGCTTTTGCCTTCATTTAAAAAGTGGATCAAATTCAGTTTGCGGCTTCGCTGCTTTGCAAGACCGCTTCGTACCGAGCTTACGGTCACATGCTTTTGTAAAAAGTTAATGGCTCTTTCATAAAAGTGCTGAACGCCGATTTTCCAGAGAGCGGC
>JANPAD010000218.1:0-7106 GCA_031429735.1 Bdellovibrio sp.
GGGTTTTGAATTGTTGATTCTCATGCAAAGAGTATCAGATGCAGGGGTTTATAAAGTCACTCAAATCGATATCTATACCGTATGTAACATAATGTAACTTATCAGCAAGAAGTCCTTGGAAGCTTATAGGCCATTCCTATGTCTTAAGGGGTCTCTATTTAGCTGATAATATAGATCTGATTAAGACCTTCTTCACGGCATTCGATACTTGCATTTTGACTCTCGTTATTTCCACACGGAACCTGAGTTACAAAAGCCATGGCCTCAATCAACTGTGAAAAACCCATTTCTTTCGAGTTTTCAATCGTTGCAAAACCTGTGGTCCCGACAGTTAAACCGCCGACCACGCATGAACGGCTTAAATGAGGGTTTATTAGACAGTTTATTTGAGCTTTTGGGCCTTGATTCCGGCTAAAACCGAAATACTCTCAAAAAGATGGTTGAAATCATCTCGATTTTTTTTCACGGGGTGAGCTCCTTGCAAGAGGTTTTAGATCTCATTTTGTAAAAGTGGTTTCTTCTAGGAGCTAAAATTAAGATAATGTACAAATAATTATGTTACATCGTGTGACGCTGAGCCGTTTTTCGCAGGCGTTAAAATGCAGAAACTAAGGAGCAGCCTATAAAGCATAATATCTAGGTTTGGGGCTACCGTACTATTCGATTTGTACCAAAATCAGCCGTTACGACTAATGTATTCAGATTCAAGTTTATTGTTTTTAGGCCGATACATCATTGTCCATGATGTATTTAAGCATAAAAGCCATTTGTCAAAAAACTTTGGAATCCAGTAGATGGAAATGGATAGCTTGCGCCCTATCCACTGCTTTGCTCATTTTAACTTTTCAAAATTGCAGTGGCTCTTTCAGTTCTATTTCGACCGTCTCTTCTGGAACTCTTGATTTTGCATCAACAAACATGATCCCCAGAGAAGGTTTTTCCGCGAATACTTATGATCGAACTATCCACATAGGAGAAACGACCTATTTCGACGCTTTCCCCAGATTTTATGGCTACCGAGGCTGGGAATCCACGTTAAGCTATACCTGGTACCGTAACGGGCAAGTTATTCCGAATCAGAATAAATCTAGCCTTACCATCAACAACGCAACGCTCCCCGATCAAGGTAACTACAGTGTCGATGTTAAAATTACTGAGAGCGAAAATTCAGATTTTCCAAATGGAACTCTTTCTTTTCAGATGGGCAAGCTCACAGTTAGAGCTAACGAACAGCCACTTATAACTTATCCTTCCAGTAAATCAATTACAGCTTTATATACTTACTACACAGGCGAATCTTTTAATTACTCTATCACTGCATCAGGGGGTGATATCGCCTATCGGCTATTCAAAGATGGAGTTCTTTTAAAAGACAGCTCAAAAAGCGGAGCCTTCTTTCTCGAAAATCTTTCAAAAGTAGACTCAGGCCGCTACAAAGCGGAAGCATCTAATTCAGCAGGATCAACCGCCGTAGAATTTAATATTCTTGTTAAAGACACCGAGCTGCCTACCTTCCCGACCCTGTTCCAACCTGAAACTCCTGAAACTGCGGTTTTTGCAGGAAACAGTTTTTCAATTTACGGAGCAAGAGCTTTCGGTGGAGGGGTTCAATACCGTTGGTATAAAGATGAAGTTCTCTTAAAGCCGTCATCCACTCTCACTTTTAATTCTTCGAATCTTTACAAACAAGGATCCGTAAAGTCTGACGCTGGAGTTTATCGACTTGAAGCCTATAATTCAATTGGTTCAGCCTCAATTAGCTACAGAGTACTGATAAAGGATCCTACAGCACCTACAGCACCTATAATTTTAAATGATAGTCCAACGAATGTCACTGCGTACATAGGAACAACTTTTACATTAAAAATAGCTATCGCGGCAGGAGCGGGCGATTTGACCTACCGATGGTTTAAAGACGGAGTTTCTCTCGCGAATACTTCATACGCAGAAACATTTAAAGCTGAAAAAATAGCCGATTCTGGAGTCTACAAAGTCGAAGCTAAAAACGCTCTAGGCTCAGTCAGCAAGGAATTCATAGTAGTGGTTAAGCCAATCGATCTGCCAGTATTTTCAAATGTCACTATGCTTTTGAAACAATATGTGGGGGATAACGTATACTTAAGATCTGAATTGGCAACAGGCTCAAATGTGAAGTATCGCTGGTACAAAGATTCGAAACTGATTCCTTACGTGAATGACAATTACTTGATAATCAATCAAGCAGCGAAATCTAATTCCGGACAATACAAACTCGAAGCCTACAATTCTGCTGGTCGTGCCTTTGTTGAAATATCCCTTGAAATCATTGACCCTCGTGTTCCTATTTTTTTAGGATCATTAATAACAGGAAATAGATCCATTTATGTTGGTGATCCCCTTACCATAGTCGCACCTAAAGCAAGTGGTGGTTTGGTTAAATTTCGTTGGTATAAAAACGAAGTCTTAATCACGAATGAAGAAAGTAATTTATTTAAAAAATCCTCAATAAGCTCTGAAGATGCCGGCATTTATAAAATTGAAGCTTACAATCCTGCCGGAAGTAGTTTTTTGACGTCCACTCTCGTTGTGAAACAATTGACGCTTCCTGCCTATAGCCCCACCTCATTGCCTGATCGAAATTGCTTTGAGGGAGGGCCTTGTGGGATTGGACCACCCACGGCCATGGGCGGCAGATTAAATTACCGTATATATAAAGACGATGCGCAAATCTATGATTTAGTCAGCTTTAACTTTGTTAAACAGAGTGATAGCGGTATCTATAAATTTGAAGCCTACAACTCAGTCGGCAGTGCATTCATAAGTGCAAAGCTGATCGTTAACAGTCCGGTTGTTCCTATTTTTGATCTTAAAAAACTAACTGATATTAACATTTATGTCGGTCAGGGTTTTTTGTTTTCAAACAGCAATGCGTCAGGTGGAGGCGGTATAAGGTACCGTTGGTATAAAAACGATGCCGTCTTGGAAAATCAAACCGGAAATTCTTTTCAAAAGTATCCCGCTACATCTTCCGATGCCGGTGTCTATAAACTTGAAGCGTATAACGAAGTTGGAAGTGCGTTCGTTTCGGGAACAGTAGCTATCCGCGACTACACGACTCCAACATTTGCATTGCCCAGTTTAGCAGATAGAACTGTTTATGCCGGTGAAAAATTTGCATTCGACGCCGGTGGAGTTACGGGTGGTGG
This sequence comes from Bdellovibrio sp., assembly GCA_031429735.1. GTDB lineage: Bacteria > Bdellovibrionota > Bdellovibrionia > Bdellovibrionales > Bdellovibrionaceae > Pseudobdellovibrio. Next base: position 3,186 of record JANPAD010000218.1, read on the forward strand.
CATCGAATATAGATGGTTTAAAAATAATGTTCTTTTACAAGATGTCACATCGAGAGTGTTAAGCAAGGATGTCGCAACTAAAGATGACTCTGGAATTTATAAAGTTGAAGCGTACAACTCGGTCGGTGTAGCCTACTTAAGTGCGAACCTGACTATCCTTGATCAAGTCGCACCTACACTGTCAAGAACAAGCCTCGGAGCCAATGCGGTCTATTACGTCGGAGATACTCTGGTACTTACCGGTGGCATTGCATCCGGTGGAACAGTTAAGTACCGCTGGTATAAAGACAACGTACTTATTCCGGGTAGTATCGACGATACCTATGTAAAAACACTAACTGCGACAACTGACTCAGGTGTTTACAAGTGTGAAGCCTATAATTCTGTGGGCAGCGCCACCCTCGAGGCCGTCGTCCGTGTATCAAATCAAATTATTCCGATAATTAGATTAAATTACTCCACGATAACTACCCGAGTGGGCGGAACTATCACAATGGATGTTTACGCAAAAGGTGGATCTCCCATTGTTTTTAAATGGCTTAAAGACGGCATCCCTTTCACCAGTAATATCTACTTCAACAGTCAATATCTAAAAAATCAAAATACTTTGTCTGATGCAGGCTTATACCGAGTCGAAGCTTCTAACTCCGCAGGCACTTCTTTTTTAGAATTTAAGGTGATAGTAAATCCGTAATTTAAAAAATAGACTGGCCCCTTAGATTGTTGATAAAATATGATGTCTATACTTTCGAATCAATTTTAACGAATACAAATGACGGCTATGTGCTATTTAAAGCTATTGAACTTTTAGAGTTATCATTAGCGCAGTTCGGATTTCGGATTGGACTATTTTAACTCAGGATCCCATTCAAGAGCTACAGCATAAATAATCTATAAATCCTAATGAAATCATTTAGATAACTGCATCTCTCAACAATTTGCGGGGTCAGTTTAACTAATCAAAGATAAAAGTTTTCCATTATTCAGTATTTCTATACTAATTATTATCTAGAATAGAAATAAGTATTATGTTACATCGGCGAAGATTTAGAATTTATTCTAATGTGATTTGAATAGATTAAAGCTTCTTCTTCACAGCTATGTAAGCCAGTTCCCGATCACTCTTATCAAAGCCTGCGTAACGTGGAAATATAATCATGGCATCGCTTGGGCTTTTATAAGAAAAGCCCTCTGTATTGATGGCTAATACCTGATCTTTTTTAATCTGCATATAGCTTTGAAAACCAGGCAATAGTTTAAAATCATTCTGATTCGGCACTAAGGATTCGATATGGTAGTAGTCTGTTGGATGATCCTCTTGATCGGCAAATTTGATTTTGTCTGAATTTATATTAATTAAAATTGTCTTAAATTGCTCTGCCCGTTCACGAATAAATCCTTTTTGGCCTAATTCATAGACGAGCGCGGGGATTTGTTTTTCAAAAGCATACTCGGCTAAAGTGCGGCCTTTGTTTGAAAAACTTCCGTTCTTAAAGCTCACAACCGGTATTTCAGGCGCGATCTTTTTTGATAAACGTATTAAATGAGGCGCTTCCGGAACAACTGCAAAAGCCGATTTTGTGGGTTCGACCGTTTGATGCAAATCGATGATGAGGCGAACTTCTAAGCGTTCAATGATTTGCTCAATTCTATGGGCTCTGTTGAATTCACGCTTTGAAACGCGGTCTGCAGATAGAAATGAACGGTTTAAATCGTAATCTAGAAACCTTAAGCTTTGATGATAGGCCTCGATATTATTGAGTAAAAAGGCCATTTTAACACTGAGATTTTGACTTAAAATGTCTTGCAACATCAGGTTGATAATTTCAAGACCGATCACTTCATTTCCGTGTGTTAATCCGCAAACCAGCATATCCACGACGATTTTATCTTGGATGCCTGCAGACTGTGACAAGGCAAAACCGAATTCATCTAATTGAACATAGTCCGTCCGTGATTTCAAACGCTCATGAAGGCTTTTGAACAATTGGAATTCATCTTTAAGGCGTTCGGCTGAAGTCATGAATCTTTCCGAAATCTGTCTGCGTATTGGCATTTTTGGCAAAGATCTTCGACGAGTAGGTTTTGTTCGAATCCTTTTTTTATCGAGAGGGCGCGCTCTGACTTAAGAATTTCTTTTAAAGTATTTTGATGAGCGTTGCCTATTTTAAGGACGGTTTCCTTGTCGAGACAGCACGGTACGACATCGCCGTTGGCATGGATTGCAAGCTGTTTACGTAAGCCGTAACAACTGCCTTCTTTCGATCTAAAGGGCTGTTCTTGCGAGGGCCAAATGAACTCCGTATCGAAATGCACATAGGTTTTGCCGCGAATTTTTTTGGATTTATTCATCTTTACATCGACATTTTCGTTCAATACAACGTTAAAATGTCGGTTTAAAATGTCGAATACGCGCAAGTTCTGATCTTTTTGAAAGTTTGTTTTTTGCAAATTCCAAAGTCTTAAATTAATGTAAAAATTGGGGCTGGCTTGATCGCAAAACTCTAAAATGGGTTTGAGGTAGTCACCTATGGTCTGCTTTTCAGGATTAGCGAAATACGAATGAACCGAGAAATTAATCTGGTCGAGTGAGCGCCATTGAGCTAAAGCTTCAGTATGACGTTTAATCAGTGTTCCGTTGGTGGTTAGAAAAACCCGAAGCTCGAGTTCATCACAAATACTCATGATCTCCGAAAATTCCGGATGCGCTAAAGGCTCTCCCATCAGGTGCAGACAGACTTGTTTCGTCATGGGCTTGGCTTGTTCAGCTAGCCTTCTGAAGTCATCCACAGGCATGATTTTTTTATCACGGATCACTTCAGGACAGAATGTGCACTGAAGATTACAGATATTACTGATTTCGATGTAAAGCCGTTCAAACATGGACCTGCAATCTACTTATTTTTTCACAGCAATGATATTAATAACCGTCGGCGCCACGAAAAAAGACCCGGGCTTCGTCTTACTTTCAGTCCATTCTGTGAAAAAGTCTGAAACTTGTTTGGCTGTCAGATAGCCGCCTTTTTCAAGGCGGGGCAAAAAGCTCTTGTAGAACGAATCAGGCCACTGCCAAAGCGGATCATTCGGTCTGGCAAATTTTGCGATTGGCTCAAGATGAACAACTCTAAATCCCGATTTTTCAAGAATTTCAGGCAGGTGTTTGCCTCGGTTCGGATCGCCGCCCTGATCTTTCCAGCTTTTAAAGATCGCAGCTACGACGGGTTTCATGGTTTGGGAGTTCGGAACTAAATCCATGCTGTCGTAGCTTATATACTCCTGAATAACAAACTCGGCGCCGGGTTTGAGATGCTGACAGATTTGCACTATCGCCTTTTCAGGATTCTGTACAAAAATCATCAGCCATCGACAGAAAGCCGCATCGAAGCTTTTTTCAGCTAAATCGAGATCTTCAATAAATGAACGATGGGTTTTTACTTGGCGGCCGTTTCGAACAGCCTGACTTTTTAAATAAGCTAAAAATTTTTCAGATATGTCTACCGAGGTTAAATCGGCTTGGTCGTCTGTGTAACTTAAAAGGTCCAGACTGGTGAAGCCCGGGCCGCAACCCAAATCAAGAATTCGAGCTGCTGTTTTGATACCTGAAATTTCCCAGAGTTTGATCAACTCATCACGCCACAAAAGGTGCTGAAGCTTCAGTCGATCCAGCTCTTCTTGATCGTTACCGAGTACATAATCAGAACTCATTTGGTCAACAGTTCGATTTGTTCGTTTAACTTTTGGATTTTAAACAGAAGATAGCTTCCAAGTAAGCCGGCCATTATAAAAAACAACGCAAGCCCACCGTACGGAAGCGTGAATTTCACAAAGGTCGGAACACACAACGCCATGAAAAATAGTATCGAGACCGTGAAGGCTTTAGTACGTTCGAGATATTTGATAGTTTCAATTTTCTTCATCAAG
>JANPAD010000219.1:0-5254 GCA_031429735.1 Bdellovibrio sp.
AAACCTAAAAACCCGGTACTGAGCAGCGAACTCAGCGCCAGCAACGCCACCATGCCAAAAAATATCATGTAATTCAAAGCTGATAGACCGACAAAAAACAATAAACCCATCACGGGCAATAGGCGATAGAATCTAAAGCCCTGTTTTGAATTCATGCGTTGAACCGGAATTTGTATGCGTCCCATCTTAAACATCTTTAAGAACCATTTTGCCAAGCTCATGTTCTGCCAGTGCAGGACCTGCGCGGCCGGCAAGAAAATAAAACGAAGGCCGGCATTATAAGCACGATGAGTAAAATCCAGGTCTTCACCACATTTTTCGAGGGCTGAAGAAAATCCACCCACACGAAGCGCCATCTGTTTATTCAATAAGAGATGGCAAGCCGGTAAATGATCAACCGCTGAAATAAACGCGTGGTTCTGAATTTGAAAAGCAAAAGGTAAGCGTTGACTCAACTTCGACATAAAATCAAAAGTCGATTGCATAAAACTGTTCTCTGAGCGGTGTGTGACTGTGCCGCCGTAGCCGATAATATGCGACTGCGATGCGGTCATAATTTCATTCTGGGCAAGTTGGATTAATTTTTTTAAATTACCCGGAATGATGTCGACGTCGGGGTCGGTTAGGTAAATATAGTCATGATTTGATTTTTCAAGTAAAAGCTGACGTGCGAAGCCTAAGTTATTACTCGGGTTTTCTACGCAAACACACGAAGTAACCTGTGTGTCGATCCAGCTCGCGATCCACTTTCGAATTTCAGGCTGTTCGTGATTTAAAATGAAAACCCATTCGACATTGTACTCAGCCAGCTCAATTTTTAGTTTGGGCAAAAGGTTTTGGATTTCTTTGACTTCGTCGTAGATGACGATGCCGCAGGATAAAGACTCGATCATCTGTCTTTGTTTCTTCCGGCGGTGCTTTCAGACGTGATGGTTTCACGCACAACAACGACTTTAATTTGGCCGGGATACTGCATCTCATCTTCGATTGTTTTGGCAATCTGATGAGAAATTTTCATGGCACTCACATCATCAATAGTTCGCGAGTTGACGACAACACGGCATTCGCGGCCGCCGTTCAAAACGAAAACGTCGGTGACACCTTGGAAACGCTTTGAAATTTCTTGCAGACCTGAAACTTTTTGATTGTAGGTTTCAACGGTACTTCGGCGTGCGCCTGGGCGTCCTCCCGAAATAGCATCGGCCGCAATAACGAGGTGATCCATGTAATCGGTCGGCGCAACGTCATGGTGATGCGCGCGAACAGCATGAACTATTTCAGCCAGCTCTCCACGTGCGCCAATAAAGTCGGCACCGATCACCGCATGGCTGCCATCCAGTTCGTGATCCAAGGCTTTGCCTAAATCATGGAGCAGGCCTGACCTGCGCGATTTTTTAATTTCACCGTTCAGTTCGCCCGCCAGCATGCCGGCAAACCAGCCGACTTCAGCGCAGTGAAAGTACTGATTTTGAGTGTAAGAATAACGGTACTTCAAGGCTCCCATGACCTGCCGAATTTCAGGATGCATGTTTTGCATGCCGAGCTCTTTGGCAATGACGTCACCGTCGCGTTTGATTTGGTTCATCAATTCATTACGGATATTTTCGCAGGTTTTTTGTAGGTCTTGCGGAACAATTTTCTTACGATTCTTTTCAACATCACGGAAGATCCGTTCAAAAATACGACGGGTCAATTCGCGGCGAACCGGATCGTAACCGACGATTTGAATATGATCCCAACGATCTTCGGTCGGTGTTTCATCAATCGAAATGTCGCAACCGCTGACTTTTTGAATAATCTGAATATTTTCGAGACGGTTTTCGCAGAACGCTTTGCGTATTTCCTGAGATGGAAAGTAGCTGGCGCTGATACCGCGGTCGGTGCTCATTTCTTTCTGGAAGCGTTCGATACAAAGTCCTATGATACGTTTAGCTTTGATTTCGGCAAATTCTTTGGTTTCATCTTCAAAGGCTTCAAGATACTTGGCGAAATCGTAGGTCGCCTGGTCGATCAACTGATTTCTAATTTGTTCGACGACCTGCTCTTCAGTTGATTCGGTCGAATGAAGAAGTTTTTCGGTTAAATCTTTTTGGATACTTTGTTTTTCATCAGATTTTTTCTGAAAACTGCTCTGGTGATCAGTGAGGCGCATTGATGTTTCACGAAGTTCGGTTTCTTTTAACATCAATGAAGCGCGCAAAGTTTTGTACTTTTCTTCATTCAACGCTTTTTTGTGATTAACTTGTAGGTCGAGATCTTCACATCTGGTTTCAAGAATCAAGTGGTCGTCTTCAACCTGGGCCCAAGCTTCAAGTTCGATTTCTTGGATGCGCTCTTTACGTTCAAGTTCTTCAGCCTCAAACTGCTCGCGTGCTTCTTTAAGAAGCTCTTGAGCTTCTTCGTTGGCTTCATTTATAATTTGACGTTTAACTGCATAGAACAGCGCCAGCACAAGTGCTGAACCGAGAACAAGGCCGACAACAAGATTTAGAGTAATTTCGAAAAAATTCATATCGTTAAGCTTAACGCCGCGAAGGTAAATCGAGCAAGACAGCATTACAAAACAAGACGCGTTATGGGGTGCAAATCAGAATCACTTGAGTCATAAGAAAGTGATGAAAACACTGCAAATTATCAAAAAATGGCTGATTATCTTGATGGGTTTTGGTTTAGTGATCTGGATCTTCGGATTTAACTGGTCATTTGTGTTTAAAAAACGAGTTATTGGTGAGGTTGTTGCTGCCGAAAGAGTCAATACAGCAACGGTAGCTGTGGTTTCAAACTCTCAAGAGCCGCTTAACTCGCAGGTGTTTTCGTTTTCTATCGGAATTAAAAACCCTCAAACCGGCGAAATCTACATGGCTTCTTCAGAAGATCGCCAATGGGCTGCTGTTCAAAAAGGAAACTGTGTCGTTGCTGTCTATTTTCCATATCCACCGTGGCAGCTCTCAAAGGCCAGCACCAGCCACAACGCACGCCTTTTGAAAAACTTCACAAGCTGTGAACAGATGCCGAGCCAAGACAGCGTTTGGGAATCAATCAAGTTTTTCTTTTTATTATCGTAGGTTTTAAATCTGTTCAGCGAACAATAGAGGCAATATTTGAAGCGCGAAAAGCATAGCGGGCTGTGCTTCTGGTTTTTTGATAAAGCATGAAGGTCATGATGAGGATCATGAAAATCAAAAACCAATTTCTCATCTGCATGTAAAACAACATTGCTAACCTCGCGCCGAGCGAAAGTACGCTGCGCAGTAATTGTATCCGCTCTGCAGACTTAATATGACACTGAGCCATAGAAGTCCATACCCGAGCTTAGTATTGGGAAACATCGGGTGTAAATCGTTCAAAAGCAGCATTGGAATAGCGATCATCTGAAGTGCGGCTTTCCACTTGCCTGTTGATTGAGCATCTATAACCAGACCGTCGGCCGCAGCGGCGGCTCGAACTCCACCCACGATGGTGTCACGCGTGACGAAAAGAATGACCATTACCGGGTCTACTTTCAGACGCATCATTAACAAAATAAGCAAACTCGACACTAAAATTTTATCGGCGACCGGGTCAAAAAATTTTCCTAAATTAGTTACGGCGTTGAGCTTGCGGGCATAGTATCCGTCATAGTAATCAGTAATCGAAGCGACGATGAAACAAACTGCGGCGAGTGCGCGTCCCCAGTCTGTATCGATGTAAAAAAATAGCGCTGTCGGTAAAACCAACAGGACACGTGCGCCAGTTAAATACAGTGGTAATTTGCTCATGCGACCCATTAAGTGTTGTTTGAACCCTGACAGTCTGTCAAGATGACAAACTGTGTTTAAGTATTTAAGAGACGTGCATGTCTATGAAACTGATCTGATGGGCATAGTTCATCATTCTAATTATTTGCGTTACTGTGAAGAAGCGCGTGTTGAGTGGTGCCGAAGCAATGGGCTGCTTAAGCCCAACCAAAGCGACCGCGACAAGGCTGTTTTTGGTCTGACCGTTTACGAAACTCATGTTAAGCATATTAAACCGGCCCGCTACGGCGATCATCTACAGATTGCCGTGCAGGTTAAAGTCGTCGGTGTGCGAATAGTATTCCAATATAGAATCACCCTTCAGGATACTGTGCTCAGTCTTGCTGAAACCATTCATTGCAATATTGATGCAGATTTTAAAGTCCGAAGAGTCGAAAAACAAATGGTTGAAGCTGTGGAGAAAAACTTATGGACAGAAACCTGGCTCTCGAATTTGTGAGAATTACCGAAGCGGCCGCCCTTGCATGTGCCAAGTGGACGGGGCGTGGAGACGAAAAATCGGCGGATCAAGCGGCGGTCGATGCTATGAGAAGAGCTTTCGATTCAGTCCGTATTGATGGCACGGTTGTTATCGGTGAAGGCGAACGTGACGAAGCCCCGATGCTCTACATCGGCGAAAAAGTCGGTTTCAAAGGTGATGATTCACCGGCCATTGATATTGCGCTGGATCCTCTTGAGGGGACAACAATTTGTGCCACGGGCGGAGTCGGTGCGATCGCGGTTATTGCGTGCGCTGAAAAAGGCGGATTCTTGCATGCTCCTGACACTTACATGAATAAAATTGCGGCCGGACCGCTGGCTAAAGGCGCTATCGATTTAGATTTAAGCGCAACTGAAAACGTTCATCGTGTTGCTGAAGCGAACCGTAAAGCGGTAGGTGATGTCACCGTGGTTATTTTAGATCGCCCGCGCCATACAGACCTCATTGCGGAAGTTCGTAAAACCGGGGCGCGTATTCAGTTGATCGGAGACGGGGACGTATCGGCCTCTGTGGCCACGGGTTGGGATAATACGGGGATCGATTTGCTGATGGGAATCGGCGGCGCGCCTGAAGGAGTAATTTCGGCCGCAGCGATGCGCTGCCTGGGCGGAGACTTTCAAGGACGACTCATGTTCCGTAACGAAGAAGAAAAACAACGCGCTACTCGTATGGGTGTGCGTGATTTGAATAAAAAATATAAACTTGAAGAACTGGCTTCGGGCAATGTTGTGTTCTGCGCAACAGGCGTGACGGACGGTCCGCTTTTAAAAGGTGTGAAGATCTTTCCAGCCGGGCGCATGCATACCCAATCTGTTGTAATGCGTTCGCAAACGGGAACAATTCGGCAGGTTGAAGCGTATCATAATTTTTCTTTGAAAAAGAGCCATTCGTAAAATGCAGGTTATCTGTCATCATTGCCAGTTGGCTACAAAGTATGACAACAACTTGGGTTTTCGGGAAGAGTGCCTGAAATGCC
>JANPAD010000220.1:0-13745 GCA_031429735.1 Bdellovibrio sp.
CGTTAATTTTTTCGAATTCGGACATTCTGCGACAAAAAACAGCTAAGCTTATTCCAACAAAGCCATTTGAAATTTAGTTTTGCCTGCTAGAGAGTTCTTAAACGAAGAGCGGTCTAAGATTTTGAAAAGCATTTCGTCAGAGGTAGGTGTAATGGTTCTTGAGGCCAGCTGACGTGCAACAAAACCACTGACGTAAGCTGTTGCTTGCGATGTTCCGCTCATGAAACCGTATTTGCCGCCCGGTAAACTGGACAAAATGCGCTCGCCCGGTGCAGCAACTTCGATCGACTGCGGACCGTAATTGCTAAAGGCGACAAGTTCGCCCGAATTGTTCGTTGCGGCGACCGAGATGATGTTTTTGAGCGGATAGTTAGCCGGAAAATATTTCGTAAGGTCGGTGTTATTATTGTTATTGCCGGCGGCAGCCACCACAAGGATGCGTGCCTTTTCGGCCTTCTTCAGGGCTTCGAGCTCTTGAGCATTCGGTAAAGAGCCTCCGCCGGAATAGTTAATCACTCGAGCCTTCATTTTCACCGCGTAGTTTATTGCTTTCACAGTGTTTTCAATGTTTTGCGTGTCAGTGCCTTCAGGATTGTAATACTTTAAAATCATCAGCCTGACATGGCTTTTGCCGTCAGGTGAGTTCTTCGAAGACTCTCCTTTAATAATGCCGGCAATGTGGGTGCCGTGCCCGTTTGAATCCTCAACCTGAGGTTTGTTATCAACAAAATTCCATCCATGGAGATCGTCGACAAATCCATTGTCATCATCATCTACACCATTATTCGATTTATCGTTGCCGTTTTGATCGAGACCAAATTCGCCCGGATTCGTCCAAATATAATCTTGAAGTTCGCGATGCTTCAGATCTGCGCCGGTATCGATAATCGCGACGACCACATCACGCCCCGGTAATTCTGCATGGGGATTGATTGCAGCATAAGTTTGTAATTTAAAAAATAGCACAGCCAGAACGAATGATAATCTCATTCGAGCCTCCCCGAGTTTTGAATTTATTTGATTGCCCGCCCGATTTGAGTAAATGCAATCGGCGAACCAATGTGAGACTGGCGTAGATTCGAGGAGAGTGGTGTTAGCGGTGTAACCTGTCTATAGTTACAAGTACATGTTAGGAAAAACACGTGAGTGTCGAGAAGTTGTACGGTTTAAATTAAACAAATTCGATTTGAGGCTTTATTCACAAAACGCGAACTTTCAGTGTAAAGAGGTTCGTCGTCTTAAATTGAGATCGGCTGAAATGGACTAAGCCGCCTTCGGCACCTTAGTTTGGTGTGGCGCTGCCAACGAAAACTTATTACGCCCGGTATTCTTAGAATGATAGAGAGCTGTATCGGCTCGCTTCAGCCAATCTGAAATATTTTCGTATTCGTGCATTTGAGAAATACCCATTGAGATTGTAAACTTAATTGAATGGTCGCCGATAACGAAGGCTTCGTTGCGTACAATGGCTTGTAAAGCTTCAGCACGCGGCACACACTGTTCAACAGTATGGTGGGGCAACACGATGGCGAACTCTTCTCCGCCAATGCGTGCGATCATTTCGTCATCTTTAAAGAAGACCGATTTAACGATACGGATAAGTTCTTTCAGAACGAAATCGCCGACATCGTGTCCATAGACGTCGTTAATTTTTTTGAAATGATCGATGTCGATCAGAATAACGCTGACAGGAGCTTTATTCAGATGACTCATCTGCAAAAGCTTCATGTTGTATTCGTCGAAAGCTTTGCGGTTGCTGGCCCCAGTCAAGTGGTCGGTGTTGAGACTGTTGTTCGCGACCAACAATTGCTTACGAATAACTTCGATGTTTTTCTTCGCATTCATGACACGCTTGTTGCGAATTTCATTTTTTTGGCTTTGGTATTCGACATAGGTATTGATAAATTCACGTGATTTTTGACGTAAAGCTTCAATTGAATTGGCTTCGACGGCCTCTTTAAGATCTTTCAATTGATCGCCCATTTGTTTTTCTTTGGTAGTTTCAAACTTGATGTCTTCACCCAACTGATCGGCGAAATCCCAAACGATACGTTTGAAGTCGTCGAATGTGTTTTGCACATAGGCATATTCGTCAATACGGTAGCTTGAAAAAAACTGGCGAATTTCGAACAGAGTCTTTTCAAGCTTTTTCGGGTCTGAATCAACAAGATCTTTCGCCATCGTATCGAGCTTTTCACGCACTTTGCGGATCGAATGTTTATCGCCGATTTCGAACAGATGCTTGTTATAAGTATCGATCATAAAAAGTAAGGTGGCTTTTTCTTCATTAACGAGCGGCAAATCATTAGAATTATTGTGAGTTGCGGTCAAATTGATATCAAGTTGCTGCAAAAGCTTTACGACCCATTGTTTCAACTGCGGCCTCCGTTCATTTCTCATAGTCCTTCTCGGTTTTTTCACGTTTGAAATTCACACTTTGATGAAAAATTCATGTTATCTCGTTCTGAGAAAAATGATTTGAATTTAAATGGCCTTGTCTCATAATAAAACGATGGAAAAAGCACACAGTTCAAAGCCGGTTCGCTTTATTTTTATTACTGTTGTTCTGGAAATGATGGGTGTGGGCCTGATTATTCCGGTCTTGCCCGACGTCATTCGCCGGTTTGTCACTGACCCGGCCGAACTCAATCATATTTTTGGTTACTTTGTTGCGTTGTACGCGATGATGCAATTCGTGGCATCGCCGGTTTTGGGAGCCTTGTCAGATCGTTTCGGTCGCCGGCCCGTTTTATTGTCGTCGTTGTTCGGCGCGGCTGTTGATTATATGGTCATGGCATTTGCATCCAGTTTGCCGATTCTTTTCATAGGCCGAATTATTTCGGGCCTGACCGGCGCCGGTATGACGGTGGCCAATTCTTACATGGCTGATATTTCGAACGACGATAACCGTGCCGCCAACTTCGGTTTGATCGGGGCCGGTTTCGGTATCGGTTTTATTGCGGGTCCGGTGCTGGGCGGATTGTTGGGCCACTTTAGTCCGGTCGCACCTTTTATCGGAGCTGCGGTGCTGAACATGATCAATTTTTTATTCGGCCTATTTGTTTTACCTGAGTCACTGGACATTTCCCACCGTCGTCATCTTGAGTATAAAAAAATGAATCCTCTGTCGTCACTGCTTAAACTTTTAAGCCAAAGTCATATTTTAATTTATCTTGTGACGTTTGGTCTGGTGATTTTGGCAGGTTCAGTGCATCCAAGCATCTGGACGCTTTATACCGAATACAAATTCGGCTGGGAGGCTTGGCAAGTGGGGCTTTCGCTCAGTTTCGTGGGTATAGTTTTTGGGTTTAGCCAAGCGGTGTTGACTAAAAAACTTGTGCCGAAATGGGGAGAAATCAAAGCTTTGAAAATAGGTTTGGTGTTCAGCGCCCTTGGTTTTATTTTGTACGCAATCGCAACGGATGGTTGGATGATTTACCCGATTATGTTGGGAACTTGTCTGGGTGGACTGACAGGGCCTTGCTTACAGTCAATTATGACCAAGCAGGTTGCGCCTGATCGTCAAGGTGAGTTGCAGGGTGGTCTAATTTCGATCACGAGTCTTGCAAGTATCATTGCGCCTCTTCTGTATTCGCAAACATTCAACTGGGCGACAACAAAAGCCCCCGAAGCCTTCAGAATTACAGGACTGCCCTATTTTATTGCGGCATTCGTCGTATTTATCAGTTGGATTTTACTAATGAATCACCTTAAAGTAGAAAAAACACCAACAAGCGAGGTCGCGTGAAATCATTTTTAACTTTTGTCGTAGCTCTATTTACCGTTCAGTTTGTATTCGCGCAAGGCGCATTTGTCGGCAATTGGAAGACGATTGATGACGAAACTCAAAAAACAAAATCGCTTGTTCAGTTGTATGAAGTGAACGGCAATCTGCACGGCAAAATCTTGAAAGTCTATTACCAACCGAACGAAGAGCAGCACGCAAACTGTGAAAAATGTCCGGGCGATAAAAAAGACCAACCGATCATAGGCTTAGAATTTTTGACCGGTCTGAAAAAAGACTCAGATACCACATGGTCAGGCGGCGACATCATGGACCCTAAAAACGGTAAAGTGTATTCGTGTAAAATTGAACTGATTGAAAACGGTCAAAAATTAAAGGTGCGCGGCTTTATAGGCTTCTCGCTTTTAGGCCGCACGCAAATCTGGGAACGCTTAACTGCTCCGTCCGAAGCTGTCGCTGCTGCTTCAGTAGATCCGACACCGGCTGCAAGCGAAGACGTTTCAGGAACTGTTGTAAAACCGGCAGAAGCACCGGCCCAACCGCCTGTATCTCCAGTTCAAAAGAAATCTAAAAAAGTAAAAAAATAGTTTAAAGACTAAGATGCATTTCAATGGCCGTGCAGCGGCAAGGATAGCCGTCGCGCGTGCATTTGTACTGTACATTGAACCAATAGAGAGGGTGCTCGATTATCTCGTTGAACCCTAAATCTTTTAAATAGCGAAAAGAAGAATTGTTCGGAGATTCTTTCCAGCTGTGGGCCACAACTCCCTTTGCACCTAAAGATTTAAACAAATCCAGTGATTTTGCGGCCAGTTTTGGTCCCCAGCCTTGCCCCTGCAATTCTGACGAAACAAATAGACTCTGAAAATACGCGGTGTCTTTGAGCGGTGTTGGCCATAAATCAGGGCGCAGTTTTTGACCCTTGCCGTGGTCCCAGTTGCCGGGCGGGTAAGCCAAGCGAAGCCCAACAACTATGTCGGCGTGTTCATCAATCAAAAGAAACGAACAGATCCGACCGTTTGCTGCAATTGACTGCTTTTGAATTTCACTGAGCTCGGCTTCCGAATAGTAGCCTTCTCCGATCGACTTATCAGCAAACTTTTTAACTTGCGGAATATCAAGCGCTAGAAATTCGCGGATGATCATGCTCTTTTAAATCTCAGGTAATGAGCAGGGGCTAGTGCGATTAAGTTTCCGATCAGGCAAAGGCCGATGCCCGCACCCAAAGCAAAGCCCACGTGTAAGCTTTCAAATTGCATTGAAACACCGATGGCGATAATTGGAGAAATCACGCTGGTGAAAGCGGCGCGCGATGGACCCATGGTTTCGATCAGTTTCAAGTAGGCGCCGAAAGAAAAAATCGTACCGAAAAGAGTGAGAAATAAAAAAGACCAAACGAAAGAACTGTCGACGTTATGAATCTCAAAAGACCGCTGCATGACGGCACAGTAAACAAAAGAAAACAAAGCGCCGTAAAGCATGCCCCAAGCATTATTGGCTGAAACAGGTATTTTTCGTTGGCGACTTTTCATTGAAATCAGATTTCCGGCGGATGCGGATACGGTCGCAAGTAAACTGAGTAAAAAACCGATCACAGCGGTGCTTTGAATGTTTTGATCGCCCATTTCTCCGACCGTCACCAGTGACATGCCAACAAAGCTGACCATGGCGCCCCAAAAGACCTTTTTTTCGATCGGGATATTCATAAAAACCCGTCCGCCGAAAAGGTTTAAATAGATCAAAGCAGTAAAGGCAAGAGCCACCAACGCCGAAGGTGCCAATTCGGACGCACTATAGCTCAATTGGTAATTCAAGAAAAACATAAAAAAACCCTGCGCCGCAAAGTTTAGGTGGTCTTTCTTTTCATAACGAAGTGAAACTTGGCGTATTTTGCAGAACCCAAACAAGACAACACTGGCGACGATAAAGCGGTAAAAAACAGCTGCATTCGCATTAACAGAGTGCAGCTGGTATTGAATTGCAATCCAGGTGAGGCCCCAGATAACCGAACAGGTGATGAAGTAAAACAATTACTCCTCGTCCTCTTCTTCATCTTCTAAATCGTCGTCCTCGTCGTCTTCATCATCCTCATCTTCGTCCTCTTCATCTGAAAGTTCTTCAGAAGCTTCAATGCGAAGAAGCCAACCTTCTTCATAAGAATCGTCCATAACAAGAGACGGGTCTTCAAGGACACCGGCGTTGACTTCAATGACGGTGCCTGCGACCGGCGAAAAAATATCAAGCGGACCGTCATCGGTTTCGATTGTTCCGATCGGTACATCTTCTTCAACTTTCTCTTGTTCCGGCGGAAGATCAACAGAGTTGATTTCTGTGATGTCGGCCAGACCTTCTTCGTTGATACCGATGGTGATAATGCCGTCTTCTTCTTGGTACCACATATGGTGATTATAATTTTTAATGTCGCCGCTCATCCTGATTCTCCCTGCTCTTAGCTCTCAGTGCCGTTTTCCGGCTATTCGCATTTTTATGCATGCTCATTTTTTGGATAAAAAATATTCGTCAAGAGCTTTTCATTTAGAATATTTAATTACCGTATTCTAACGAAAAAATTATATCGGTCAAAACAAGTTCGGCTAACGCGAGCACAAAAATTTGCGAATTGAACTAGACTTTGATACAACCCTTGAACTTTCAAATTGAAAAACAGTTTGCTGTCACAGATCAGAGGGGGATTAATGACGACAATGCGTTTTTTCGTGATCGGTTCGTGGACCGAGGGGATGCTCCATTTTAAAAAATTGGCACCTTTCGTTTTATCGTACGAGCCCGCGACAATTCAGGCTTCTGCCTATCGGTTACCAGTGGGATTTCCTGTTTTAGTGGCAAATCAGCCCTCAGCGGAGATTCAAAATGATGAAATTTTAGGCCAATTGGTTGAACTCCAATACAATGAGACTCTTTTAGCGCTCATGGACACGCTTCATGGCGTTCACATAGATTCTGCTAAAGGTTTGCACACACGTTCTGAAGTTCAAGTCAAAAAAACATCCGGAGCCGTCGAGAACGCTCAGGTCTATTTCTTCAATCCGAAAAAGCTGACCTCAAAAGCTTCACGTATTGAGGGTGGTGTTTGGCAGCAGACTTTGTTGCAGAACCCGCCGCTTTTAGATCAATTGACCGAAAGACAAAAGACGTATGTGCTTAAATTAGGCGCTGTTAAGGGCCGCGATATTGTGCCGATTAACGATTTGTCTTTGTACCGCGAATTGATCAAGCTTGAGCTTGTCGTCGACAAAGGCCGCCGATTAGCATTGAGTTCTTTAGGTAAAGAGGTTTATAACCATCTCGTTTGAGATGGTTATGACCGAAAATAAAACTGAAAAAGAAAATCTTTTTAGAGTGGTTCTTGTTGAACCCGAAATCCCGCAGAACACGGGCAATATCGGGCGTACTTGCGTGGGCACCCATTGCGAACTCCATATCATTGGCCCCATGTCTTTTGAAATAAATGATACAAATTTAAAACGAGCAGGCCTTGATTATTGGCCGCATTTGACTTGGCGCTATTATGAATCTTACGCCGATTGGTGGGCGCAAGTTGAAAAACCGGAACGTGTTTTTTATTTCACAACAAAAGTGCAACAAACCTATTATGATATTCAGTATCAACGGGGTGACTGGCTGGTTTTCGGAAAAGAAACAAAAGGTTTGCCGCCTGAGGTGATCTCGCAAAACATGCCTCAAGCAGTGACAATTCCACAGCCGGGACCGGTTCGAAGTTTAAATCTCGCGACTTCGGTCGCTATCGCGATTTATGAAGGTTATCGGCAGGTTGTCAAAGCCTAGACTAAAAACCAGAGCAGACCGAGACCTATAACTTGCCTTGTCTTGATCATGCCGCCCCAAAGTTCTATCCTAATTCACTATGGTACAAAAAATTCTTGCGAAAGTTTTCGGAACAAGTCACGAGCGCGAAATGAAGCGCCTTCAACCTCAGGTTGATCAAATTAATAAACTCGAACCTGCGATGCAGGCTTTGTCCGATGATGCGTTAAAAGCAAAAACGGAAGAGTTCAAAAAACGTCTACAAAGCGGCGAAACAGTTGAACAACTTTTGCCTGAAGCTTTTGCGGTCTGTCGCGAAGCCTCAGTTCGCTCATTGGGTATGCGTCACTATGACGTTCAGATGATTGGCGGCATTATTTTGAATCGCGGTTCAATCACTGAAATGAGAACGGGCGAAGGTAAGACTTTGGTTGCGACCTTAGCGATGTATCTAAATGCTCTGACGGGCAAAGGTGCTCACCTTGTGACGGTGAATGATTACCTCGCAAGCCGTGACTGCGAAGAGATGAGCCTGCTTTACAACTGGCTGGGTCTTACTACGGGTGTAATCAAACACGGTTTGACCGACGACGAAAGACGTGCGGCTTATGCGGCGGATATTACATACTGTACTAACAATGAAATCGGTTTCGATTATCTGCGCGATAACATGAAGTTCGACCTCGGAGATTACGTTCAGCGCGCCCCTAATTTTGCCATCGTAGATGAGTGCGATTCGATCTTGATTGATGAAGCGCGTACGCCGCTGATTATTTCGGGCCCCGCCGAAGCTTCAACTGACAAATATTATACAATTGATAAAATCGTTCCGTTCTTACAAAAAGATCTTCACTTCAAAATTGAAGAAAAATCGAAAACCGCAACTTTGACCGACGAAGGAAATACCGAAGTCGAAAAATTACTTAAGTTAGATAATCTTTACGATCCTGAAAATATCGAAATTCTGCATCACGTGAACCAAGCGCTTCGCGCGCATCACCTGTACCGTCTCGATGTTGAGTACATGATTAAAGATGACGAAATCGTCATCGTTGACGAATTCACTGGACGTTTAATGCCGGGTCGCCGCTGGAGCGATGGTTTGCATCAGGCAATTGAAGCTAAAGAAAAAGTCGATGTAAAAAATGAAAATCAGACTTTAGCGACCATCACCTTTCAGAATTATTTCAAAATGTACCAAAAGCTTTCGGGCATGACCGGTACGGCGGATACGGAAGCTGTAGAGTTCAGAAAAATCTACAACTTGGGAGTGGCGGTTATTCCGACGAATAAGCCGATTAAACGTATCGACGTTGAAGACATCGTTTTCAAAACTGAAGAAGCGAAATACAAAGCGATCACGCGCGATATCCGCGAACGTCACGAAAAAGGTCAGCCGGTTCTGGTCGGCACAGCTTCAATCGAAAAATCTGAAACTTTATCGAAATGGCTCAAGCGCGAAGGCGTACGACATGAAGTTCTGAATGCAAAACATCATGAACGCGAGGCTGAAATCGTGGCTTTAGCGGGCCGTAAGGGTACGGTCACGATCGCAACGAACATGGCCGGTCGCGGAACCGATATTAAACTTGGTGGTAACCCGGAAGTGATGGCGCGCCGAGAAGCTGACCCTGAAAATCCGGATGCTTACTTTCAAGCAGTCGAAAGATTCAAAGTTATTTGCGAAGCTGAGAAGAAAGATGTGATCGCCGCCGGCGGTCTTTACATCGTAGGGACTGAACGCCATGAATCGCGCCGTATCGATAACCAGTTGCGCGGTCGTTCTGGTCGTCAGGGTGATCCGGGAGAGTCAAAATTCTATCTTTCTTTAGAAGACAATTTGATGCGTATTTTCAATGGTGAGCGCATTCAAAAAATCATGACGATGTTGAACATTCCTGAAGAAGAGCCGATCACACATAAAATGGTTACCAACGCGATTGAAAATGCTCAACGTAAAGTTGAGGGACATCACTTCGATATTCGAAAAAATTTACTTGATTATGACAACGTCATGAATATGCAGCGTAATGCAATTTATAAAATGCGCCGTCAGATTCTTGAGGGTCAGCAGATTGAGCGATCGCTCCTGGACATGTTGGGAGATGTGGTTTCAGTTATCCTCGATACTTTCGTTCCGCACGACGGAAAGCAAAACGATTGGAATTTGGAAGGTTTAAATAATGCGCTTCTTGTCCAACTTGGTTTTCAGTTGTCTCCAGAATCAATGACGTCCGCTGAAAAAATTGAAAGTCAGATTTCAACCAACGTGAAGCAGGTTTTTGAACATCAGAAAAAGTCGATGGGGCCGTTCTTTGAACAGATTTCTAAAATGATTATGCTGAACGCAATCGATCACCGTTGGAAAGAGCACTTGTATACGATTGATAAAGTTAAAGAAGGAATCAATCTGCGTGCTTACGGTCAGAAAGATCCTCTGATCGAATACAAAAAAGAAGCCTTCAAAGCTTTCGAACAACTTAACAATGTCATTAAGGCAGATACTCTTGAAAAAGTGATGCGCGTGCAGTTGGTGCCGGAAGCTATGCAGGACGCGGTTGAAAAACTTCGCCCAAGTGAGGCCGATGAAGTTACAATGAGTTATTCATCACCGTCTGAAACCAACAGCGACGCGTTTGCAGATCTGCAGCCGGCGGGTGGCGAGGTTGAAGTTGAGTCTGCGCCGGCGAAACGACGCATGGTCGGCGGCCCACCTCGTAACGATGATAAGCCGCTTAACCGCGCAGATCGACGTAAGCAAAAGGGGCGCTAGTGATTTGTCCAAACTGTCAAAAAGAACAAAAGGTGACTGAACAGAACTACGGGGCACTTTTCACGTGCCCCACCTGCCAATCGGTCTATTTTGTTAACTTTGACGGGCAGCCTGAATACGGCGAGATGTCTCAAGAAGATGTGACCTCCGAGCCTGAGCCGTATCAACAAACGGCCATAGCTTCTGAAAGAACTCAAATTCATGATGCGGCCACGACAATCGGTCATTCAAACTACAATCAAAATGTAGATTTGCAGCCGCTTGAAACTGCGGGCTTTGAGCCTGAGCAAGAAGTGGCTGAGCCTT
Organism: Bdellovibrio sp.; assembly: GCA_031429735.1. Classification (GTDB taxonomy): domain Bacteria; phylum Bdellovibrionota; class Bdellovibrionia; order Bdellovibrionales; family Bdellovibrionaceae; genus Pseudobdellovibrio. The sequence continues at coordinate 10,611 of JANPAD010000220.1, forward strand.
ACGCGGCCTATGACAACAGCCTCATGAATAGCTATCAAGCTGCGGCTGAGCCGGAAGAAGAATCACCAAACCCGTTTCAACAAAAAGAGAAGCCTGCCCCGATCAGCTCCGGGAATGCATTCGCCGACATTGCGCAAGAAATCTCAGATTTCGGCAACGCGGACACGCAACTTTCGAGCTTGAATTATGACTTGCAGGTTTCCGGCATTGATACGGCTGAAACAAAAAACCTATTTCAAGAAGCTATAGAAGATTCAAAATTTGCATGGGATGCGATTGAAATCATGAAGTCGATCAAGAATGGCAAAGTGCTGATTCGTCGGATCAGTCCGGTAAAAGCTTATTTGTTGGCGAAGCGGATTCAGTTTCTTGATATCGAAAAGGTGTGGAAGCAGAATGTTTTATCTTAGAATTGCATTCTTATTAGTAGGTTTGTTCAGTTGGCCTGCTTTGGCTCAACATGAATCTTCCGGGGGCGGCTCTCCTGAAAATCAAAATTATTCCGGTAAACAAGATCAGCAATGGGAAGTCGTGCAAAATGAGCTCGGTGCTTTGAAGTCAAAAGTCGATGCGCAGTCGACGCTTGTGAAGGGTTTGGTTGAGCAAAAATCCAACGCTCAAGGTGCCGAACTCGGTGCCTTAGTCGAAAATATCAAAAAACAGCACCAAAAGTACGAAGACCTCGTCATGGACTACAATAAAAAGAATGATGAATTTCTGACACGGTATCCGGAGCGCGGCTTAAAAGAGAAACGTGTTTACAAACGAGTCAAGATGAAGAGCTTGAATGGTTTTGAGGCTGACGTCAGCATGAAGGCTCGGATGCGCCGGCTGCATGATAAAGTGCTTAAGCAATATCCCGGTGTTGTAGATACGCAACGATCGGGCACGGCAAATAGCCACGCGCACTCTACAGATATCGAAAACTCGCAAAAAGATGTTACTCAGCCGATCAAGTACAAAAAATAAATCAGTTCTTGCGTAAACTTTTAACAAAACTTATCTAAATTTGTTTTTCATTCGCTGACTGTTTGCTCTATTTGTAAGCAGTCAAATACTAAGACATTTTAGCTAGTTAGGTTGATTGCGACAATCAAGTGCGCTATAAATAAACCTATAAGAAACCTGAGTATAAGTTGCGCTTCTGTAAGTTCGAAGGGAGTTCGGTCATGTCTGAAAATCAAGACTATCACAATAAGGGTGGGTTGATCGCTTTTTTGGGATCAATGATTTTTGTTTTCGTATTTTTCTTTTACATCGTTTTCATCAATAAAGGTCCGGACCTAGATGAAAAAGTTCAAATACCGGCACCGGCTGATGCGCCTAAATTTGATCTTGCCTCTATCAAAGAGCCTTGGTTGCCCGATGCTAATGTCGCGACGGCAGGCGAAAAACTTTTCAAACAGAACTGCGCTATGTGCCACGGCGAAAAGGGAAATCTCGTCGGCGGTATTCCGAATGCGCGCAATCTTGTGGAAGGTCAATGGAAAGCCGGCAACGGCATCATTGCTCATTTCAAAGTTTTACAAAACGGCATTGCGGGTACGCAAATGGCTTCGTTTAAAGCGTCAATGACACCAAGCGAACGTTGGGCCGTTTTGAATTATATCGAGACGATTACTCAAAATAAATCTCTCGATAAACCTGAAGACATTAAAACTTTCGCTGCAAGCGCAGACTAAGGATTTTTTTGAAACATTGGCTTTTCATTTGTATTTTAGCTTTCGCCGGTCTGTCAGCTTTTGCTGACGGAGAGGGTCTTTCTCGAGGTAACGCTGCTCCGGCGGCTTATGATGGCAAACCACAACCGCAAGCGGCCAATGTTTTACCTGAAGAACTTCAAGGCGTCGGCATTACTGAAAAAATCGGTTCGCAAATTGACCTCGGCTTGAAAGTAACCCAAGAAGATGGCACTGTTGTTCCGCTTTCGACATTCTTCCACGAGCACAAGCCTGTTATTTTAAGCCCAGTTTACTTTAATTGTCCGGGTCTTTGTAATTTTCATCTGAACGGTTTGGTTGACGCACTTAAAATGGTCGACTGGTCTCCTTCACAAAAATTCGAAATTATCGCACTCAGTTTTGATCCGAGCGAAAAATCAGATGTAGCCTCTCAAAAAAAGGCAAGCTACATGAAACTTTATGATCGTACAGGAACCGAGGCCGGCTGGCATTTCGTCACGGCGGATGCTGAAACGATTAAAAAAATCACTGAAGCAGTCGGTTTTCAGTATAAATGGAATGAAAAGGTCGGTGAGTGGTCTCACGCCTCTGCGGCAATTATGATTTCTCCGCGCGGACAAGTGGCGCGCTATCTTCATGGAATTATGTTTGAGCCGCGCGATATGAAGCTCGCTTTAAATGAAGCGGCTGACGGCAAACTCGGTGGGTTTGTTGATTCGGCGATGCTGTTTTGTTTTAAATATGATCGTCATCAGTCAAAGTACGGTTTGCAGGTCTTTCAAATTATGAAAGCTGCCGGTGCGTTAACCGCCTTGGCCTTAGCGCTGTGGTTGGGAATGGCAATGATTCAAGCTAAAAGGGAGAACACTTAAATGGCCATGTGGATGTTATTGATGAATAAGGCAATGGCAGGAACCTTTATGCCCGTGCAAGGAACAGAAATTGCGGCAGAAGTTGATAATCTTTACGGATTTTTAATTATTGTCAGCTTTATTTCATGCGCGATCTTAATTGGTGGAATGATCTATTTTGCGAACCCTGTCGACCGAAATTATCACGAGCATGGCGCCCGGCTGCATCGCGACCTGTTTACTCGGGCCTTGGCACAGCTTTACCTGCGGCCCATGCTGAGGGTGCAAATGCTCAGTTCTGCGCGGGTCAGCCTGTTGCATCAGCCGGGGCAACAGCGGTACGTTGCCCATCTCCTTTATAGCCCGCCGCTCAAACGCGGCGCGGTGCATGTGATCGAAGACCTCGTTCCCTTGCACGACGTTCGGGTCGAACTTCGCTTGCCTGTCGAGGTCCGCTCGCTACGACTCATTCCAGATAACGCGGAATTGCCATTCGAACGCGACGGGGATGTCATCCGGACCATGATCCCAAGAATGCAGATGCACGCTGCAATCGTTGCGGAATACAAGCGGTGACAACCTTTGCGTGGCCCATAGTTCAC
>JANPAD010000221.1:0-3910 GCA_031429735.1 Bdellovibrio sp.
GGTCAGGCCCACCGAAGCTTCAATAACAGATTGGTCGGTTTCAACGTGAGAAGGCCAGTGCGAAAAATTCTGAAACCCGGTGACCGCCTGATAATGCTTATGAATGGTTCTTTTCATAAACCACTCCTGTGAGGCCTTGTGACTTGCGCTATTGAGAGCATACAAGATAAGCCCGCTGGTCTCGTAATCGAGCCGGTGCACCGGAAAGATCTGCGTTTTCAGTTCGTCTTGCAGAGCTAACCCTAAGCACGCGCGGACATCTGACTTTTCGCGGCCAGGTACCGAAAGCACTTCAGAAGGCTTATTGCAGACGACAAAATTTTTATTTTGAAAGACAATCCGGATCATTTTTTTTCTTAAGACCCACTAAAAAAATCTCTTTCGAAATCTTGCGGGTTGAATCGGGTTTAACGGCATGAAACTGATCGAAGTCGAGTTTGATTTGATCACGTAACACCGTGAAATCATCGGAGTGAAAAAGCTTACACACGAAGTGACCGTTTTTTTTCAGAAATCTTCTTGAGATACTCAAAGCCAATTCGCACAGGTCAAATGAACGGGCTTGATCGGTACCGCGAATGCCAGTGGTGTTCGGTGCCATGTCTGAAATAACCAGATCGAACGGAGGCAAGAATCCGTGCTCTTTGAAAATGTCTTCAAGTTGTAAATCACGCAGGTCGGCTTGAATAAAGGTCGCGTTGGTGAGCTTCACGTTCACAGGCTTAAGATCCACACCTAAAATGCGGCCGCCGGCTCCGATTTTTTGCGAACAGTACTGCGACCACGAACCCGGCGAAGCGCCGAGATCTAAAATTCGTTGTTGAGGTTTCAAGATCTTGAACTTTTGATCAATCTCTTCCAGTTTAAAAACCGAGCGCGCCGCAAAATTTTGGTCTTTTGCTTTCTTAAAATAATGGTCACGCGGGTTATAGGTCATAAGGAGTATTTAACTATCAAAAGACTTGTTTTAAGTCACAGTATGTTTTAATTCTAGTCGCGAGTCGATTGAATCAGTCAAATATTACAAAGGTCTACATGGAATTATTTTGGGCAATGTTTATCTTTTTTATGATCGTGACATCAGTGTTCATCGTCATCGCTCTGATGTTTCCTGAATGGGTCGGAATTACCGGCAAGAAGGCACTTGAAATTCAAAAGCACCAGCAAAGCCCCACTGAAGACTCTGCCAAATCTGTTGAGAATGAAGAAAATAATTAACGTAAATTGCAATAAACAGCAGCGCCGGTCACCGTCACTTCGGCGAAGGAGTTACCCGGCAATTGCAGTTCGTTACGCAAGAAAGTTGCAGGAAGTGCTTCTTTAAAAGGTGCGCTCATCGTCAATGATTTTGAATCATCGGCAAGCTTGTTCGCCAGAATTATCCCGGATGCCGAGGCCAAAACGCGTTCGTTTTTGTCGTCGCTAATTGAAAGCGTTAAGCCCGCCATCTTAGAATCTTGATATAAAAAGGCAGATGCTTTTACATTGACCAAACCAAAACCTAATACATCTTCAATGGCCAGTTGAGCCTGAGCATCCGCCAGCACACTCGAACCTTTTTTTGTAAAGACCGTTAGCGGCAGTTCCCGACGAATTTGCAATCCGCCGATGGCACCGCTCGCCATATCGACAGTTAATACAGCCGTGCACTGAAGTTCGCGAATTTGACCAGCATGGACATTTAAAGCAGAAAATAGCACTAAAATGAGAACCGTGGCTTTTGACATCTTGAACCTCTTATTGGCCGACTTTATAATAGTTCGAACAATTTAAAAAGACGTCATGTAAATTTAACAACGGCGCACCTGAGAGGCTAACGGCTATCAGGCTTTGGAAACTTCAGGTTTAAGCCTGACCTTTAAAAGCAAGGCCGCTCCTACCACAATCAATATAAGCAAACTCAGAATTGTCTGACGGGAATCACTGGTAAATCGGGCAAAAAATGCAACAAGCAACGGCCCTAGAACTGAAGCAAACTTGCCCAGCATATTGAAAAAGCCGAAGTATTCGCCGGACTTTTCGGTTGGAATCATATGAGAAAACAGGGCCCGCGACAAAGCCTGTACCCCACCCTGACTGAGACCTACAACAAACGCCAGTAAATAGAAATGCCAGGCTTCAGACATTTGCGATGCTGCGACAATAGTGACAGAGTAAATGGCAAGACCAATCAAAATAAGATTTCGGCTGTTGATCTTTTTTGAAAGCCATCCGAAAAAATAAGCTGACGGAAAACCCACAAACTGAGTAATCAACAAAGCTTTTATCAAATCACTGCTTTCAAAACCCAAAGCTAACCCGAAATCAACCGCCATGGTCATCACGGTGAAAACACCATCGATGTAAAACCAGTAGGCCAGAATAAAATAGAAAAGATTTTTATTTTTATAAATTTCAAGCATAACGTCTTTAAGTTCAGCCATGGCTTCAAGAGTCAGTTCAAACATTTTTTTGTCGCTACCCGCGCTTTCAGGTTCGGGCACGTTTCGCATCAGCGGCACGGTGAAGATCATCCACCAAATAGCCACCAGCACAAAACTGACCTTCACTGCGGTTGCAGCATCGGGCAAACCGAACCACTCAGGTTTCAAAGTCATGACCACGTTGATAGCGAATAAAAGTCCGCCTCCCAGATAACCCAGCGAATAACCCAACGAAGAAACGAATTCGTATTCTTTCGGTTCGCAAACGGAAATTAACAGTGAGTCATAAAAAACTGCACTGGCCGAGGCCATAAACAAAGCCGTACCGTATAGAAGCCCGGCTGAAAGCCAGTCACCCATAGGAACAAAGTACAAAGAGGCCGTAGTGACTGCGCCTAACAACATTGTGTAAAAAAGCAGCTTCTTTTTCATGCGCTTTTTATCAGCCACAGCGCCTAAAGTCGGCGAGACGACCGCGAGCAAGAATCCGGACACGGCGGCAATGAGTCCCAAGCGTTCGGTGCTGATTGTCGCAGGTACTCCGTTGTTCCAGTACTGTTTAAAAAAGACCGGAAAGAAACCGGCTAAAACGGTCGTGTAAAAAACACTATTAGCCCAGTCGTACAACGCCCATGAAAATATTTTTTTATTCATACAAATATTTTGCATTTGGCTGCTTCAAATGGCAAAACATTTGGCATGGTAAACCAACAATTTGCGACAGCAGTTCACATTTTGACTTCGCTGGCATGTAACAAGAACGCTCTGATGAGTTCAGACAATCTAGCGGATAGCGTGAACACCAATCCGGTTGTGATCAGACGTCTGCTTTCATTGTTGACCAAAAGCAAACTTGTGGTGACCTCGCGTGGCAAAGCCGGCGGTGTCAAGCTTGCCAAAGATCCGGCGCAAATCAGCTTGAAAGACGTCTATTTGGCTGTCTCACCGTCTGAAACAATTGGGCCGCGCCATAAATCACCGAACAAAGAATGTGCCGTCAGTTGTTCCATGTTTTCGATCATGAGCAACATTGCTGAAGGTACGCAAAAAGCCACTTTGAAGTACCTGGAAACGCAACGACTTTCAGACTTATCTAAAAAAATTCTTAAATCTCAAAATGCCTGAAGAACTTAACGATGATGAAGTCTTTCTGCCGAAAGAATTTCCGCAGATTTTATTTCAGGACTCTGAATTACTAATAATGTACAAGCCGCAGCGCTGGTTCGTGCACCCACCCGAAAACCCGCGTTTTCGCCGCGGCCTGAAGCGCCGCACCTGTGTGCAATGGCTCAGCGACGTTCACGATATCAAAGCCTTTCCGGCGCACCGTCTTGATGCGGCCACCGACGGAATTTTGGTTTTCGGAATGAATAAAACCTCAACGGCCCATTTGAATGCGCAATTTAAAAATCATGAAGTTGAAAAAATCTATCACTGCGCTGTGCGTGGCTGGTTGAAAGAGCCGGATGGCCAGATCAATCTTGAAC
>JANPAD010000222.1:0-2648 GCA_031429735.1 Bdellovibrio sp.
TTACCGACTTTTGATTTCCGCTACTTGTGCCAGTGGTGCGAGTTGCACAAATCCTCAATTAAAACTGGTAGCTCGTCTTCTCTTTAACCCGTCTACCACCGGATCTTTGGCAAGTTTGGTTAATCTTGTTTCTCCTGTGGCGGGTACGGATATTTCCGATTCGGTACAAGACTCTAAATATGATGCCGTTGTTAAAAGAACTTCCACCGCAGTTAACAGATCATTTAGAATGGTCACTGGTTTCACGCCGGGTGCTACTGGTTCTACGTGCGGAGGAAATACATTTAGCGGTGCTGGTCAATGCAGCGTTGGGGCACGGGCTATTCACGCCACGGCTTCGACCTACGGATGGTTTGATACTACGAACGGTGGATTTGATACCTATGATCTGGTCACAACGGTTGCGGGCGGCCAATTTCGTTTTAACGAAACCGGGTACTACGGCTGCATAATTTCTGTCCCCGCGTTTGCTACGGCTGGTTTTCAGGCCACCCTTTATGATGTCACCAACACGACTGTTATTTCGACAGCGTCCGTTACTGCAGGTCAGTGGGTTCAGGCGACAGCCGTAATTGATGCAAAATTTAATGTGAGAAGCACAGCGACTGTCTATGAAATCGATAATCAGTGTGATGCGGCCGCAACGGGCGGTATTCCGGCTGCGAACAACTGTACGCTGGGGTTTGCGACATCGCCTTATCCGGGCACCACATTTACGACGATTGTGGCGGTGAGCTGTTACAAAATTGACCGGGCGCTGTAGTTAGAAAATAAAAACTGGAACGCCGTTCTTATCGCTTAAATCCTGCTGTTTTTTCATTTCATCTGTTACGTATTCGTTCAAAACATAAAAATTAGGGTAGAGTTGAGTGTACCCATTCTGTACAAGCTGAAAGATTTGATCGCCCAACCCCAAGAGTCTATTTGTAATAATGACGACGTCAGGTTTTTTTTCTTTAAGTAAAGAAATGCAGTAATTATTAGCCATGGCATCAAGCGGTGAAACAAAGCAGGGCAGGTACGTCTGCTTGGGCAGAATGCCGATGCCATCAAGGTAGGTTAGCTTATTGCGGTGAACAACATCTGATATTTTGGAAATGAATTTGAGCTGAGTGAGGTTTGTTTGATAAAACTGAATATCAAAAGTATAGCGTGTTGCGATAACGAATAAGACCTGCGCTGTGGTTAGAGCCAACAGTTTTTTCTCAGGCAGAGTCTGAAGTAACATCAGGATCAGCGGCAGATAAATAAAAGGTATTAGACTTGCAACGAAAAAGTCAAACGACTGAGGTATTAAAAATAGAGCTAAAGCTAGGAGCATTGAAACCCCGCAAAGTGGGTACATTCTTTTGTTTTTTTTGCTGAAAAAATAAATCCACGAGATAAGTGCTCCAGCCAGTAGGGTGCTTTCGGAAATAAATGTGGGGCTCGCAAATCTACTGAACGTAGCCTCTTCGTAGGTGTTGCCCAGGTAATTCAGGGCATCCAAGTTGAGAGCAAAGGCCCAAATTAAAACTGCGGCTGAAAAAAGACAGCCGTAAAAAAGAACTCTTTTGGTCAGCAAATGATTAAATTGCGACGCATAGTAAAGGGCTCCTGGAAGCAGAAAGAGGCTCTCTTTAATGCCCATGAGAGGAATTATCAGCAAACACAAAGCTGAAAGGCGAATAAAACCGGACTGGCAGAGGTTCAAAAACAAAACAAATAGAACGAAAGCCGCCTGATCTGACCGTACGCTGAAGAAATTTTCCTGGAACGTCGGCGCACATATAAAAAACAGCAGGCTTAAAACGGCGACCGATGTCAGGTCAGGCTTTTTTTTCGAATCATGAAAGCGAAGGACAAAGTAACTGAAACTGAAAAGGCCCACCGCAGTGAAAAGTGAAAAAAAGAACTTAACGATAATCAAATGGGCCACATCCGATACATTAAGCAGATGAAAAAATGCCAGAAAAAAAGTAAGTAATGGTTTCTGAAACATGGAGGTTTCAAAGCGGTCAGGGTGCAGCCACGTGCGTGAAATTGTTATTGGCCAAAACTCGGAGCTGCTGATTTTGTGGAAAAGACCGAAAACAACAAAAAATGTGAAGATAAGATATTTCATATCAGTATTGGAGTGGGGCAGTGCCTGCTCATGCCACAATAATTTCACCATTCGATTGCTATATCAAGACAATTAAATATAATTGGTTTTATTGAATACGAACTTTAACTACAGGCTCTAAGTGAACGAAGTTGAACTGGTTTTTTACGGACATCAAGGTGAATTGGAATCATCTGTTTTGCAGAAAATGGGTGTGGTTCACTATCGTCCGGCGTCCGGCGGATTAAAGGGTTTATTCGCTGTCGAAAAGCGGTACGGATCTGAGGTTCAAAAGCCGCTGACACCCGACATTTTAGGTGATCACTCCGATGCCGATTGGATTATCTACCGGTACCTCAGCGCAGACGAAGAAAAAGCCGTGCGTGAAAACAAACTGAATAAAAGAATCTATGTCATTTTACATAACTACTATAGTTTTAACCGTTTGTACGAAAGTCTGCTGAAAGAAAATATTAACCAGTATTCGCTGGTTGTCGACCGGTTTAATACTGAAATCAAAAACATTCATGACGTTAATTCCGTCATAAAGACAAAAAATTACTTC
>JANPAD010000223.1:0-5073 GCA_031429735.1 Bdellovibrio sp.
CGCTCCTCCGAAAGCTTTTGCTTTTTCAATAGGAGCTTCCGCTTCATGCTGAGCAAGGGACGGCCGCACTTCGTCCTCACCCTTTGGATCCGGCAATGAAGCTTGTTCGGAAGCCTGAACTGGCACAGTCGGCGGTGCCGCATCGACTATCGAATCAAGTTTTTCTTTTCGCGGCTCGGGGGCTAAAGCACCTGTGGCCACAGTCTCCGTTTTCGTTTCAGAAACCGCTTCTAATTTTGCAGTTTTTTCTTGTCCGAGCAAAGCCGATGAATCGGTCGAAACCGGATTTTTAAAAACAAGCATGAGTGCAAGTCCGGCGGTTGCAAAACCGCCAACAGCCGGCCACCAATTCCAACCGCTCGGTTTTCGATTTAAAACTTTTTCACGTTGATTCGGGTTCAGTCTATAAGCCGATTCATTTCGGGCGTCATGCAAACGCGAAACTGCCGATTTCAGCAGTTCAATTTCGGCCTTTAAACTTGCATCACTCTGCAAGGCCTGTTCAATCAAAATACGGTCTGCTTTTGAAGCTTCATTTAATACATAGGCTGTTAAGCGGGGATCATTTTTATCTATTTTCAACGGCGACCTCCTGACTTTTCCAGTTGCTGAACTTTTTCTTTGAGCTGACTAACGGCATTGTGGATAATGACACCCACGTGACTGACCGACTGCCCTGTTACTGCGCTTATGTCTTTATAACTTAGCCCGTGCTGAAACTTAAGATTCAGAATTTCTTTCTGTTCGACTGTCAGCGACGACATCATTTCTTCAACCTGAATATCACGGTGCTGATTGATCATTATTTCTTCAGAATTCAGGCTTTGGTCTACGACTTTGGCCAAAATTTCTTCGGAGTGAACGTTCCTGTTTTTACGACTTTTCAAATAATCATAAGCTTTATTACGGCAGGTGGTAAAAAGCCATGGAGCTTCAAAACCCACCACTTTTTCATAGTCCTGCTCCCAGAGCTTCAAGAAACTGTCTTGTACGATCTCTTGCGAGGTTTCAAGATTATAAATGAGACTTTTAACATAGCGAATAAGCCCCGACTCATTCTTGAGCAAGCAAGAACGCAGCCAGGCTTCTTTATCAACCTTGGGGTTTCGGGGTAACTTAAAAAAGTTTTTCACTACTAAAAACTCTACTGGACTCCTCCCGACTTAAAAAGCACTAATTGCTTATCGAACAGCACGTCATCTTAAGCGATAACGACAACTGCGGGAGTTTATTAATAAGAAAAACACACCGGGCTTTACCTAGCAAAGCGCGCAGAGCAAGGAAACCACTTTATCGCCTTCAGCCTGCTCGGAAGACTCAACGTACTGAGACAGAAGCGCCCGTAGGTCTTTCTTCAGTTCAGGCATGCGCCCAGCTGCCACGGAAAAGGCCGAACTGAAGAAAAGCTTATCGTCAGAGTTCATCTTTTTCTGCGCTTCGTAGATGACGTCGTTCGCAACTTTAATGAAGTACTGCTTAAACATTTGATCTGTCTTAAGGTCTTTCATCTGAAGATGAATTTGCAAAGCGAAATACCGCTTTTCTTTTTTAAGAACAAGCCCGACTTCGACCATTTTTTCAAGAATCAGTTTCAGGCGAACCTCATCCAGACCGGTACGCTTCGTTATTTCAATAAAGCTTGCCCCTTTTTCAACGGAACCGAGTCCGGCATAAATACGGGGCATTTCGGCCGTCATATAAATGTCTTCGGTGCGAATTGTCGACAATTCTAACCGAACGCGGCTTCTAAAACGCTCGGCTGACTTTACAATATCAGTTAGAGACCGTCCTGAGACACGACAGCCGGGTTCTTCTTTTTCAACAAGATCCGTAAAGTAAGTTTTAAGATTTGAATCAAGGCCGAAAGCAGCGATGAACTTAGGCAAAAGAATCGGAGTCATTCTTTTTTGACCCATCATAATGTCGCGCGGATAACTACGAGATTTGATTCCGAGCTGGCGCGAAAGACCTGCGTAGCTGAGGGGCTTTCCAGCCGCTGAGCGAAGCTGCATGAAGGTTATCATAAAGTCGCGGTAATTTTCTCTTTTGAGAAGTCGGTCGACTTCGACCGGCTTCAGTTTGAAAGACATAAAATTAATTGCTGCCTGTTACACCCGGAGTCGGCAGAGCTGTGCCCGGTTTTAAATAAAGACTACAATCACGCACAAGCGTTGGCTTTGGAACATCAAATTCACGGACAGTTGATTTAACGATACATTCGTTGCCGTTACCGGTGAAACGAACCGCAATTTTTCCCGATTTGCCGAGATTCAGCTTAACACCGTCACCTGATACGAAGGCACCGTTACCTGTAAGACGAGGACGTACATTTTTAATCTGAGTATTCAACGTCGGCATTTCAATAACTGAAAACCCTTGATCCGGCGATCCGACCACTTCCATAAAAGTGACCACTGATAATTGTGCCGGTAGGCTTAAATCCGTAGGTAAGTAAACATCTAGGCGAGGGCCTGAATAATCAGGCAAGCGCACTGACAGCACATACGCCGCATCAGTCGATTGAGCGTGGGAAGCCAGTCCTGTTAAAAGCACTAAAGCTGCTAAAATCATTTTCATAAAAAACCTTTCATTAGGCGAGTTGCGCCGGTTCGATAAAGAGGGTTTTAACCTTGCACACCGCCAGAGTCCAAGAATAAAAAACAAGGCGTACTCTGATAGAGTACGCCTTGTAAATTATGCTCAGGCCTTTAAGTTTGTAGCTCGAAAATAAGCCTCAGACCAAATTAGTCGTATTTAGAGCAAGTCATCCCGGTCAATACATAGTTACTATCGACGTCCTTACGCTTCAAAGTGATTTCGCAGTAATACGGAATTCCATCGTTTTTATCTGGAGTGGGTGCAATAGCCGACATTTCGATCGTACCGTCTCCAGCCGACAGCAACTGAATATCTGTTACTGATTTCGCACTGATTTTAAGATTCATATCTGTTTTGTAGTAACCGACCACAGCTGTTTTCGCGCGTGATGAAAGCTCAGCTAAAGACATATTAATATCTTCCGCTAAAGCTGAAGAAGCTATGGTGAGAGTACATAAAGTCATACAGATTACTTTTTTGAACATAGATTATCCCCTTGTTAATTTTGGATGGGTCGAATCTATCACAGAAATCGCGGGAAGCGCGTTAATACCGAAATTGAAAAAAGGATCAAGAAAAAAGGCGTGGATTGTCTAAACATTCGACGCCCGAGAGTCCGCTATTGCAGCGGCAAGTCTTGATTCTGGCTCTTGAGAAATCCGACCATTTTATTTTCCTGAATATTGATAAATTCAAGCGGCAACGACTGGCGTAAAGATAAGAAGAACTCCTTATGTAAGCTCATTTCTTTAAGCCACTGCCCTATATCCAGCTTCATAACCTGATTGAATTGATCTTTGTTGAAACCCAGACCTTTCCAATCCATGTCTTCGTAGCGCGGACTAAAGCCTAATGAGTTCTCAATACCTTCAGCCGTTTCGTTGATACGGCCGAACATCCATTTCAACACCCGCATGTTTTCGCCATAACCCGGCCACATGAACTTTCCGTCTTCATCTTTGCGGAACCAATTCACGATGAAAATTTCAGGGTTTTGCGCGGTGCGCTTCGGCATGCTCAGCCAGTGTTTGAAGTAATCCCCCATGTTATAGCCGCAGAACGGAAGCATCGCCATCGGATCGCGGCGAACAACGCCGACTTGCCCCGTCGCCGCCGCGGTTGTTTCCGAGCCAACGGTAGCCGCAAAGTAAACGCCCGTTTGCCAGTCCCTAGCTTGGAAAACTAACGGAACTGTATCGGCACGTCGCCCACCGAAAATAAACGCGCTGATCGGAACACCGTCCGGATTTTCAATATTTTCATCAGCCGAAGGGCACTGGCTCGCTGATACTGTGAAGCGTGCATTCGCATGAGCCGCTAATCGCCCGCATCCGCGCGTCCACGCTTTGCCTTGCCAATCTGTCAGACGTTCAGGAGCTTCATCCGTCATGCCTTCCCACCAGACATCGCCATCTTCAGTTAAAGCAACGTTTGTGAAAATTGTATTTTTTGCGATCGTTAACATCGCGTTCGGATTTGTTTTAAAACTAGTTCCCGGCGCTACGCCGAAGTAGCCGGCTTCAGGATTGATCGCGCGCAGTTGGCCGTTTAAGTCTGGCTTGATCCAAGCAATGTCATCGCCCACTGTTGTAACTTTCCAGTCGTTTAAACCTTCAGGTGGAATCAACATTGCAAAATTCGTTTTTCCACAGGCACTCGGAAACGCGGCTGCCACATATTTTTTTTCATTTTGCGGAGACTCAACACCTAAAATCAACATGTGCTCAGCTAACCAAGCTTCACTACGACCGATTGTAGAAGCAATACGAAGCGCAAAACATTTTTTACCTAACAAGGCGTTGCCGCCGTAACCGCTACCGAAAGACCAGATGGCTTTTTCTTCAGGGTACTGAACAATGTATTTATTTTCAGAATTACAAGGCCACGACACATCTTTTTCGCCGACTTTAAGCGGGCTGCCGACTGTGTGAACGCATTTAACAAAGTCTTCACTTTCACCCAATAAATCCAGCACAGCAGACCCCATGCGGGTCATGATTCTCATGTTCACAACCACATATGGAGAATCCGTAATTTCAACACCAATTTTTGAAATCGGTGAACCCAAAGGCCCCATACAAAATGGAATCACATACATCGTGCGCCCGGCCATACAACCGTCGAAAAGTTTCGCGAGAGTCTCGCGCATTTCACTTGGTGCACGCCAATTATTCGTAGGACCTGCATCTTCCTGCTTTTCAGAACAGATAAATGTGCGGTCTTCAACACGGGCCACATCCGACGGATCAGACCATGCCAAATAAGAATTAGGCCGTTTAACAGGGTTCAGCGGACGAAGCGTCCCTTGACGAACCATCATCTCAATCAAAGAAACATTCTCAGCTTCAGAACCATTACAAACTTGAATCTGATCAGGTTTCGCGAGAAGTGCGATTTGATTGATCCAATTAAAAAGGGTAACATTAGTCACGTGTGAAGAATCCAGCATGTAAATTTCCTTGGTTTTGTTTTTGA
>JANPAD010000224.1:0-4847 GCA_031429735.1 Bdellovibrio sp.
GCTTTTTTACAGGACATTCGAACGCTAAGTCGTTATCCTTGTTGAATGCTAGCTACAAGAAGAGCCAAAATAGTCGCCACGATCGGCCCATCGACTCGTGATCCTGAAAATTTACGTAAAGCCATTCAAGCGGGTATGAACGTCGCTCGGCTTAATTTCAGTCATGGCCAACATTCAGAGCATGCGGCCGTGATCCAGCACCTTCGTCAAATTTCTTTAGAACTTAAAGCGCCCGTGACCATTTTGCAGGATTTGCAGGGGCCAAAAGTCCGCGTTGGTCTTTTTGAAAAGGGTTCTATTGAGCTTTTGCCTAAGCAGGTTGTGACCATAACAATTGATGATGTGATTGGGCGCGAAGGTCTTATCCCGAGCGACTTTAAAGAGCTTTGTAAAGCTTGCAAGGTCGGCACTCAAATTTTACTTGATGACGGCTTAATCGAACTGAAAGTGTTAACCGTTGAAGCCACTCAACTGCAGGCCGAAGTTATTTACGGCGGAATTTTAAAAAACCGTAAAGGTATGAATCTGCCTGGCGCTACTTTGCCAGTTGAGGCTATGACGAATAAAGATAAAGAAGACTTGCTGTTCGGTCTTGCGAACGGGGTCGACTACGTTGCGCTCAGTTTCGTGCGCCACGGGAAAGACATCCGTATTTTGCGTGAGATGATCGAAAAGCACGGGTCTGAAGCCAAGATTGTGGCTAAGATTGAAATGCTCGAGGCTCTTGATAATCTAGAAGAGATTGTCAGATTGAGTGATGTTGTGATGGTCGCCCGCGGCGACTTGGCTGTTGAAATCGGACAAAGCCGACTACCAAGTGCGCAGAAGCGAATCATTAAAATATGCAATCAACTAGGTAAGCCGGTGATCACGGCAACTCAGATGCTGGATTCCATGGTTGAAAATCCGCGCCCGACACGAGCGGAAATTACTGACGTTGCAAATGCCGTTCTAGATGGAACGGATGCCTTGATGTTGTCAGCTGAATCAGCCAGCGGCCGTTATCCTTTTAAAGCCATCCGTACCATGCACGAAATTATTGTCGAAGTTGAAAAAAATGAAGAGTCCTACTACAAAATTTCTCTGGATCAGGAGCACTTAAGCACACCGGCGTCGATTGCGGCCAGTTCGGCTTTATGTGCCTTGAAGCTCAATGCGGCAGCCATTGTTTGTCTGACGACGTCAGGGAAAACGGCTCAGATTATCGCTGGTTTTAGACCGAAAGCCCAAATTATCGCAATCACCACTGAAATGGATGTATTAAACCGTCTAGAAATAACGTGGGGTTTGCAGTCATTGCATTTGCATCCATATGATTCTTTAAAAGATGTTTTGTCGCAGGTTGAAATGCTGCTGATTCAAAACGGGTTAGCGAAAACCGGTGACCGGATTATTCTAACGCTGGGCCAGCCGATTGCCGACCGTGGTAAAACTAATTCGCTCCACGTTCACGTCTTGGGCGGAGAAGAACTAAAAAAGTCTGATCCGTTAAATTTACCACTGAGATTTAAACCTTTGATCAACGTGGACTAATGTGACGAACATCGAAGCTCAAAAAAAAATACAAAATCTTTTGAGCCTTGTTGATTACAATAAATCGAGCAAGCAGAAGATTGATATTTTAAACCAGATTGAAACCCTGAACGGCTACGATCTAGTTTTTCTATTAAGCCTGATTACCCGAAATCATTTTTCGGGGCAACTGATTATTGTTAATGAAGAAGATTTGCTCAGCAGCATCACTTTTATTTACGGTGATATTGTCAAAGTCGACTATCACGACAACGAAAATCTTTTAGGGCACTTGATCGTTGAACACGAAATCATTTCTAAATTTGAAATGCAGGAATTTGTAGAAAAGTCGGGTGGCAAGAGGCTCGGTGATTACTTGGTTGAAAATGGCCATCTGACGCAAATGCAACTGCGTAAGCTTTTGTTTAAGCAAACGACCGCACGTCTGGGTAAGTATCTGAACAGTCTCAGTATCCGTATTAAGTTTAGTTTCGACGGGCAAAGCCACGATTCGATTCTGATTAATAAAATTGATTACGCAGATATTTTATATAAATGGATTTTCGAAAACTATCAGGAAGAATGGCTTGAAGAGTACGCCGCGTACTACCAGAAAAGTGAATTTAACTCAGAGCTTGAAACCGAAAAGCTGTCAGCTCTAAAAGACTTCAGCGAAATCTACCAGTTGGCCAGCGATGTTAGCCACTTTAAAAAGACGAGACTTTCTTACAACGAACTGTTTAAAATGGCTCGAAAAACACGAGCTGACCTCTTGAAATCAGTTCATTTTCTGGTCTTGATCGGTGCTTTGTCAATTTTTAGAAACAAGGAGCAGAAAATCGCATTAGCGGCTGAAGAAAAACAGCAAGAACGACTGACTCTTACTATTGATGACGATCTGGCTGACGTTCAGGACAAGCTTCTGAAAAAAAAGTATTTCGAGGCTTTTGGAGTATTAAATAAATACTCTTCACTCATGAAGTCAAACGTAACGGTCAGTTTTTATTTTATCTGGATCAAATTGATCGGTGGTTTTTACCACAAGCATCTGATCGATATTAAAAAAATAACACAGGATTTTAATGATTTGGATTATTTTAAAATTAATCCGGCGGAATTCTATTACGTCAGGTCTTTAATTTACGCAGTCCAGAAGCAGTATGAAGAAAGTGATCGCGACTTTAAGCGTGCTATCGATTACAATTCATCGTTCGAAGATTATCCGATCAGCGCTGAACGGTCGTTCATGGACCGCATCAACGATTTTTTCAGTCAGCTTAAGAACATTTAGGGTTTTTTAAAAAATCACCGCTTCATTCCGTCTGTAATCCAAGCGGCCAAGAGATCTTTTTGCTCTTGAGTCAGTTGATTTGGGTTGGGTGTGTTTTCAACCAAGTCGGCAGGAGCAGGCGGCATAGCCGAAGCGATAGATACATAATAAAAAATGGTCGCAATAGTCGCCTTCGTTGTTTCGTAGTCTTCGTAAGAAGAGATCCCATCTTTATTACCTGTAAAGTGGCAGGCAAGACAGTATTTTTGAATGATTTCATTGTTTACTTTATCCCACCTAACAGGTCTTTCGATTAGGCTGATTGGTTTTTCCGTATTGAGAGGCGGTTGAATCAGACCGCGTGCGGAGAGCTCTGGTGCGTTCGAATCGAGCCATGTTTTTAGAATCCAGCGTTCATCTTCAGTTAAAGGTATATTGCCCTTTGGCATCTTTGCAGTATGGATACTTTGCTCGTATATTTTTTCTTTATTGTCTAATACGGATTTATAAGTTGTGAGGTCAGGTTCATATTTGCCACTGTGACACTGCAAACATTTAGGTTTCAAAACTTCTTCATTTACTTGGGAGTATGACAAATCAGCGGCGGACTGAGTCAGATTTTTCGGTGCTTCTGTCTGTCCTGGCTCTGTCTCTTTTGGAGCTACGGGAACTGTGGGACTATTTGGAATTTCAATAATCAGAGGATCGGTATTTTTAAAAATATTACAGCTTGTTAAAAATAATATGCCAAAACAAATTAAAAACTCTTTAAATCGCATTTTCATAGGTTTTTTACTGTTTTAAAATCATTTTTGTATCGAGCGTTATTTTGGCGTTATCAGACACACCGATTGAAGCAATCAAAACTTTAAATGGCTTTACTTGAATATTAAATGCTTTTAAAGATATTTGAAACTTAGCAGTAACCTGAATTTCCTGTGTCGCCGCATTTAAAAGCTTAATTTGAACAGGTAAAAATTCTGGCGAAACGTCACTACTGAAGTCGACAACTTGACCATGCATGACCCACTGACCTTGAACAGCCAGAGAATAGACTTTGCCAACTTCTAAAACTTCGGGCAAATCTGAGCCTGAATTTTTCTTAACAGTTACAAATTTGAAACGGACCTCTGGGTAAGCAATTGAGTCAACGCCAGAACTCGGCAATTGATTGTTGGCATCACAAACGTGATTTGTTGGAAAGCTTGATTTTGAATATTCAATACCCATTGCTTCACGCATGTGACAATCGCGCGTGGCATTGCCTGTTGAAATTTGACTTATTGGGATTGAAAACTCGCCACTTAAAATTTTGTTTTTATTGCTTAAAGTCACAAGTGACTTCATGGATGTCACTGTGCCATTGTGAACACCGAGTGAGTAACCTATCTGAAAAGTTACGCCGGTTGTAGCAGGGTTAGACAGCACGTAACTTTTAGCAAGACCATCCGGAAGCTGGGCATTAACATTTATCGCAGTTGTCAGTGTTAAAATGCATACACAGAGTTTTAAAAAATTCATTATTTAGCCCTTTTTCGAGATTGGAGACACAGATTGGCCCAACCTAGACTGAAAAAGTAACAAAAGCATCTGCACTTATTTTTGACAGGTAATTCTTGCTCGTTTTGTTATCAGTAGGACTTCAAAGTGTGCAGTTAGGCTCATCTATAAAATCATTTTCTTACATTCGGGATGCAAGGTAATTTTTCCTTCGGTTGCTTTAAGGACTTGTTCTGGTGTCATATCCGGCGCGTATTCTGAAAGTACGAAACCTCTGTCTGTGATTTCGATTACACCAAAGTCTGAAACAATTTTTTTAATGCATTTTACGCCGGTCAAAGGAAGCGTACACTTAGTGCGGAGTTTTGAATTTCCTTCTTTGTCGGTATGTTGCATAGCTACGATAACGTTTTTTGCACCTGCCACTAAATCCATTGCGCCGCCCATGCCCTTAACCATTTTGCCCGGAACCATCCAGTTCGCGATGTTGCCTTCTTCATCGACTTCCATCGCACCCAGAACTGTTAAGTCTACGTGGCCTCCGCGAATCATCGCGAAGCTATCG
>JANPAD010000225.1:0-6442 GCA_031429735.1 Bdellovibrio sp.
TTCATAAAAATTTTGCACAAAAATATCTTGAAGTATCGAAGGCCTACGTTGAAAGCGGCGCTGGCTACAGCAGCAACGCTGGCGCGCAGAATACTGCGATTCGAGCGCTCGTCGAGAGCGAGCGAGCAAATGGCGGCATCACAGCCGAAGTGGCTTATCATCTGAGCGAGAACTTTGGTATGTACGGCAGCTTACCTAATATGCTTTTCGATAAGTACATTGAATATCCGGCACGAGATCGGATGCTTGAGGAGAAAAGTGAACTCGAAAAACTCGAAGAGGTTTTACGTCACTTTCATTAGTATTTAACCAACGACAACAAAAGAATGAAAAGTGAGACGTATTTTTACCATTCTAGCGCTTTTATTCGTTATCGATGTACACCCAACTGAAAAGACATTAGACAGACGACGTTTTTTGCTTTGGAGATCTGCAAGATCCCACTCAATCGTCTTGATCTGTTACTTGTTTGAGATAGAATCTCAATTATGGCTTTTGAATTGCTGGTAGAGTTTTATGGTTTTGAGATCATTGATTTTTATTTTGACCGCGCTTGTGGTGGCGAACGTTTACGCCAGCCCTCTGACATGCAGATCTTTAGTTCAGACTATGTCGGTCACCGATTTGATTCCGGGAAGTCTGATTAAGTTTCGTGAAGCCGAACTTAAAACTTTCAGCCGTTCTGAAATTAAAGCCAAAAATAATGAACTTTTAAGACGCTTGCAAAGCTACGTTCCACCCGTAAAAAAAGGCCGTGCGCAATCGATCTCGTTGGCCGAAGCTCAAAATCTCTTAAATTACGTCGACTCACACAAAGTCGTCGGATTTGATGCTAAAGCCAACTACAAGAGAGAAAATGTAGAAATCGGCTACTGTTTTGGACGCGCAGCCTTTTTGCATTTACTGCTTTTAAAAATGGGTTTACAGAAAGAATCTATTTTAAAGGTTTGGACGGTGGGACCGCAAAAGAGCACCAGTGGCGAGTTTAACTGGAGTTTTCATGTTTCGACCTTGGCTTATGTTAAGGGCTACGGATGGATGACTCTCGACACCAGCGTTCACAAACCTCAAGTGATTGAGCATTGGTTTTCACATCATCGTGATCTGAGTTTAGACGAAAAAATGCGCTTTTACGTGACGGACCCGAGCCGCTTCACCGTAGATTTAGATAAATATCACCCTGTTCAAATGGGATTAAAATTAGATCGTGAAAGTGATTGGTATCGACATTATTTTAAAGACATGGTCGCTTCGATTGCGGGTAAAAATCTTGAGGAGTTGAATTTATCTCCTATTGCGGCCGTAGAGCCCGTGGCTCAACCCAACCAAAGTGTTCCTGGAGTGAGAGCCTTACTCAGCGATTTTTTTGGATTCTGAAGCTTTTTACTCGGTCTGTCGCGACTCACTTTTGCTAATGTGTAAATAAAATTGACAAGTTTCCATCTCAAAAAGCCATAGAGCTTCTTAAAATTGGCACACAACTGGCAGTACTTTATTGTATGCGAATCCCAGGGTTTTTACGTGGCCAGGTGGCCCTTTTTTTAGTTTTCATTTTAGCCGGTGCTTTTGCGCCCGCCTGGGCTCAAAGCTATAACCCGATTCCTGCGCCGACTAACGATGAAAACTCAGGCCCCGAAACCGGCGGCGGCGGCAATATCGTTTTAACTAACGGCCAATTGGTGCTGCTCGATTTTTATAATTTTCAAGATACGAACGCGCTAAGCCGTCTGATTGAAAAAAAGCAAGTTTCGTTGTTGTTGAGTGCATTTCCGTATTCGATGGTCGATTCAGCATCTGATAAATCTCGGCCCTTGAGTACATCGCCGGCCAATTATATTTACTTATCGGAAATCTTAATAAACAAATGGGGACTTTCGAGTGATTGGAATTTAAATGCAATCGACGGTCAAAAACCAGCTCGTCGGCAATTGCAAAAAATTAGCTGGTCATTTGTTGACCGACTTGAAACAGGCTCTGCTTATTTTACTCCCCGCTTTCTTCCGCAGAATTTCCGAATCGAACAGGCCGCTTATTACACGGCTGCACAAAAAGAAGTTAAAATTTCAGGCGTCATTTGGTCTAACTTGAATTTTTCTAATCGACTCGGTTTGATCATTCATGAAAAATTAAGACAAGTTCAGCTGACTTTCGGTTATGCGATGGACGACCAGTTGCTGCAAAAAATAACCGTCCTGGCGATAGTTTGTAAGCCTGAACCTGCACTCCTGCACCGGGTTCTTGTCCCGAGGTCTCAACTTTTCGAACGGTATAGAAGTTTGCAACTTTACACCGAGCAAATACGCCAAGCGAACTCGGTGATGGATCAGTATCTCAATTCGTGCCTTTCAGCCGAGGGGCTTAGCTACCAACCTTAAATAAATCGAGCGTAATAGCGAAGACCTCTTCGGGCTCTGAGGGTCGTATGATGGCTCTTGAGGCCTCAATCGATTTCAAAAATATTTCTTTTATTTGATTAAAGTCACTTCTTTGAATCGCGAACAATGTTGAAAAGTGCATATTATCTGTCAGGTTCAGCTCGACCGCTTGCAGAGACTGACTTCGCCAGTTGATATGATGTCTTTGAATAAAGTGTGAATCACGGTCCAGATGAATTCGCATTTTCGTAAATTCATATTTTTCATTTGTTTTTACAATCAAGCCGCTGGCTTCTAAAAACGATATAACCTCAGAGGCCATCTGCACCGGAATATTTAAATGTTTCGATAGTCCCGCAGCGTTTTGAATTTGCGGCAAGGCCAGGGCCATGTGAGCCGCGGTGTAGACCCAATTACTATAGTACCGGTCCATGTGTTCTTTCGAGATTTGATCGGTGGCCGCTAATCTTTTTTTAAGGTCGAACCTGGCGGTCTGAAGTTCAGCCATTTGCTCTTTGAAGAAATCTTTTAGATCGTGAGAATTGGCGCGGCTATGTTCGACCAGATAGATAAAGAATTTTGCTTCTGATTTATCATGTAGGAGGCGCTGGTTGAGCTTGTTGGCTTGCTCTAAGGTAAGGTCCGGCTTGCCGTTCAAAATCTGCGACAAGTAAGAGGGCTGGCACCCTATGAGCTTTGCGGTGTTCCGCTTGAAAGCCTTTTCGCCTTTGCCCATTTGAGCTAATTTCAGCTTTAAATAGGGCTTATAATCTTTAAAATCGAATATAGAATTATCCATATATTTCGTATAATTACATGGTTTAATTTAGTTTAATATAAATTAATTTAATAAAATTTATTAAATACAAATGGCAGTTTATTGCGCTTTGCGTTATTTTGTTTAAACAAACCTTTCCCCCCGAAGGAGTATTTATGAAAACGATTCTTTTAGTTACTTTGGCTTGTTTAGTTGGCGCACAAGCCAATGCAGATATCTACCACCCAAAGGCTCAACCTCAAGTTAAATCTCCGCTAACAGGCGCCGCTTTCGCAGGCTTCAGCTGCGAACTAACAGAATATGGACAGAAAACTCAGATTACTGGCATTAAAGCAGATTCTAAAATTATACCAAAAAATTTAGAGGGCCTGATTAACCCCGGCGAAGTGTTAGTTCAATACGGTTCAGAAAATATTGTTTATAAGATTGATGTTTTAAAAATCAGCAAACCAGGCTTTGGCGGACAAAGTTTTAGAGTCGAAGCATCCTCGCCAGCAAACCAAAAATTATCAATTCAAGCTACAATCGGCTCGTCAGTTGGCAACAACGGTAGGTTCCAGTTACTTCAAGACACAACTGTTGCTAGATCAGGACCGATCGCATGTCGCTTTATAAAAAATAGCGAACTCGCAAATCAAAAGTAACTCATCACAGACAACATAGATAAATTACCTAACTAACGAATGGAGAAGATATGAAAGCAACTCTCATGATTCCTTTTTTACTCATGATTGCGACATCAGCTTACGCCGACTATGGATCTATAACTTGCAACACAAGCACACCAGTCAACCTGGAGTTTGAAGAAATGTCTGACATTTCTAAAGAAACATTACGAATGAGTATCGCCGGCAAAAAAGTTGAATTTAACGAATTTAATGCTTCGAATACCGACTACGGCCTTCTTTCAATTACGATTGATGCCGGAACTGCTCAGCAGGTTAGAAAATTCGTTTTTGATAATTTAGGTTCAAGCGATTGCTTCGGCGTCTACGGATCAAATCAAAAAGGTTCGGCCATACTCAAGGTAATTAACGAACGTGGCGCAGTAGAAGAAGCGAACTGCACCTGTTCTGTTGATTAAAAATAAAAACTTTACTTATTTAACACGGAGAAAAATATGAAACTCATGACAAGCCTTTTAGGACTCACGCTACTCGGATCACAAGTATTTGCTAGCCCTTCAGCTATTGAAGTCGTTCCTGGCGAAAAAGAATCTATTCCCTATGAAGCGGTGATTAATGTGTCCGCCGTCAAACACATGTCCGCAAAAAAAGCAGGATTCTACGTGACGGTTCAAACAATTGTTTCTGAAGGCTCATTGAACTCGAATCAACTCCTTGTAAGTGTTTTTGCATCAGAAGAATACCGGGCCCACTACCTCATCAACACCGATCTGGCAGCCGTCGGCAACTTGACACTTAAATGGGAAAACACGGCGGGCTGGGGTTCGAATTCCGGCTTGTACTTAAGAGCCAAAGGCACTCAGGAAACTAAGCAAAAAGAATTGGAAATTAAGCTGACAGACTCGACCGGCCAACTTCTGGATTCACCAGTACTGAACTTAAACTAAGCTGAATTTTAATACCTGCCAGCCGCTCTAGGGCTGGTAGCCCCACACGTGCCCGGGGCCCACAAAACCCCGGGCGCGGTATTTTTTAAGTTATTTAAACAACTAAAGCAAAGGAGCTTTTATGAAAATTATTTTAACGGTCATTACGATTTTATCTGCAAATTTAGCAATCGCCGCAGCACCTAATGTAGTCTGTGAACTGGGCTACAGCCGCTCAAGTGCCCAAGGCAGCGTCGATATGCAGTCACTCACGGTGAAGCCGGAAATGTACAAAACGGCTCAAGTGCAGATCAAAGGCTTTAAACTGAATGTAACATTAGAACCAATTTGTCCTGCAGATGGTCACTGTTCAGGGGAAGTGTTTGAAGTCAAAACGACTCTTTCCAAAAATAGCAGCAGCACGACGACTTCGCGTCAGTTGAACGAACAGTATGACCGACATTTTGCTCAATTGACTGTTGGTGACAAACAGGTTTACGCGATTTGTGACTTAGAAGAGTAGTTCAGAATTATGAGTGCCGAAGCAATAGAAAAGAGGAAACAGTGAAAGCAATTATTTTAACATCTCTAGTACTAACGTTTGCATTACCCGCATTGGCTAAAAAGCCGGAATGCCAGCTTATTAAAAATATTAAAAATGAAGATGTTCCGGTCGTTGAGAATTTTCCACTGACCGGCTCTAGCAAGTCCGGCGTATATGAAGGAAAAATCACTTTTGAAGCTGGCAACTATATTTATGTTGCGATCGGCAAACCGATCCCTGGCTCAAAGGACACGCTTCGCAGGTTATATCTTGAAGACATAAGCGCGTCGTCAAAGGTTCGAGTCGCGGGTGAAAATACAATTATGTACGATGTTCAAAATAAAAATTTTGAATACGGAATAACCATTAAATGCTCGGCCAACTAATTACTAAACCTTAAATTGAGGAGTTAAAGATGAAAAAAACGATATTAGCCGGACTGTTACTTTTAGCATCAACAAGCAACGCTGACATTATCAAATGTAGTTTTGCAGAGCCTTTTGTTGATACGACTTACAGCATGAGTCAGTCGACATTGACATATGTTGCGGAAGGCGAAACTAAAGTTATTAAAAATGTTTCGTTTCAAATTAGGGCGCCAGGAGTATTTGAGTTAGTTAGGAATGGCAAAGTTTTACAAAAGTTGAAACTTACCAATCAAGGCTCGACCGGTAGCTCGAATACTATTTATCCTTACGAAGTACAAGACAGTAGCCTTCGCGAGACAGTTACAGCTAACAACGGTATTGGCGGATGTGTTTCAAACTCTTTGAAATCTTCAGAAGGCCAACCTTAAACGGAGAATTTTATGAAAATGAATTTATTAGTATCCGCTGTTTTTGCATTGGTTTT
Organism: Bdellovibrio sp.; assembly: GCA_031429735.1. Lineage (GTDB taxonomy): Bacteria > Bdellovibrionota > Bdellovibrionia > Bdellovibrionales > Bdellovibrionaceae > Pseudobdellovibrio. The sequence continues at coordinate 6,102 of JANPAD010000225.1, forward strand.
AAGTTCAGTATCGCATGCTGAGCAAATTGAGGTCATTTCCAAAAATTGCAACAAAGGTAAAGTGGGAAATCAAACCTACAATTTGAAATTTTCGAAACCCAATTCCAATAATGAAGTCAAAATCGTTTTAGATCTTTCTAAAGACGGTAGAGTCATCATGATTGGCGAATACACGAGCAGCGAAACAGAATGGGTGAAAACCGGGAAAACAAAAATCCAGGGCGGTAAAAAATCTATTGAGGTAGCTCAAGTTTTTTACGGCGATGAAAAAGCAACCATTGTGACGGTAGGAACAGGCCCTGAAGAGGATCAGTACGACAGCATACTTTGCTCACGCCGTT
>JANPAD010000226.1:0-1568 GCA_031429735.1 Bdellovibrio sp.
GCTTGATAAGCCTGCGAATCTACGCCTGTGTCGCAGACGAAAGGGAGATGATCTATGCTCAAGCGTCTGAGATTGAACGACAAATCTGTCAGGGAATGTGTGCCGGAGACGGACCGCGACTACCAGGTGTTCGACACCGAGGTGCGCGACTTTTCCATCCGCATCCTGCGGTCGGGCAGCCGGACTTTCGCGCTGGACTACCGGTTCGCCGGGCGCCAGCGCCGTATGGCCATCGGGCGCTGGCCGGAATGGACGGTCACCGCCGCCCGCGAACGGGCCAAGGACATGCGCCGCGAGGTCGATGAGGGCCGCGACCCCCTCGGCGAGCGGAGCCAATTGCGCGAGGCTCCGAGGTTCAGCGACATGATCGACCGCTATCTGGCTGAGCATGTGCCACATCTGGCCAAGACCAACGCGTCGGACCAGAAGTCGATGCTTACCAAGCTGGTGGCACCGCATTGGGGATCGAAACTGGTGACCGAGATCACGCCGCACGATGTGGCGAAACTGTTGAACATCATCGCCAAGGGCCGGGCACGGCCTTCCAAGGAAAAGCCCAACAACCGGGCGCACAAGCTGCAGGGGGCGAAGCCCACGCCGATCCGCGCCAACCGGGTGGGGGAGGTCTTGCGCAAGATGTTCACGCTCGCCAACGGCTGGGGCTGGCGCAGCGACAATCCGGCATCGGCCTTCAAGAAGCGGATCGAGAACGAACGCGAGCGGTTCCTGTCGCAGGAGGAGATCGGCAAGCTGGCTGGGGCGCTGGACGCCGCCGACGACCAGCGCGCCGCTGGCATCATCCGATTGTGCATGCTGACGGGCAGTCGGGTTGGCGAGGTGCGGCAGGCGCGGTTTGAACAGTTCAATCTGGAACTGGGCAGCTGGTCAAAGCCCGCCGCCACCACCAAGCAGCGCAAGATTCATCGGATCCCAATCTCGGCCGATGTCGCGGCCATCGTGCGCCAGCGCGGCTTGTTGGTGCCAAAGGGCAATCCTTGGTTGTTCCCCGGCGATACGCCCGGCCAGCCGGTGAAAGAAATTCGGAGATTCTGGATTAACATCCAGAAGCAGGCCAAGCTGCCTGAAGTCCGGATCCACGATCTGCGCCACACCTTCGCATCGCTGCTGGTCAGCGGCGGCGCGTCGTTGGAAATGATCGGCAAGCTGCTGGGCCATTCGCAAATGCAGACGACGCAGCGCTACGCCCACCTGATGGACTCTCCCCTCAGGGCGGGCGTCGACGCTGTGGCCAGCGCCTTCCGGCCGCGCCCCGTGCTGGTGCATGATGCTGACGCAGCACCGGTGGACCGTAAGACCGCATGATCGGCCCGGCCCCACGCTGGGCCGGTACTGTTATGCCGTCTTGCGATCCCCCGGAGCCGCATCGGCATCGTGCACCAGCACCGGGCGCGGCCGGAATGCGCTGGCCACGGCATCGACTCCGGCCCGCAGTGGAGAGTCCATCAAGTGGGCGTAGCGCTGGGTCGTTTGCATTTGCGAATGGCCCAGCAGCTTGCCGATCATTTCCAACGACGCACCGCCGCTGACCAACAGGGACGCGAAGGTAT
>JANPAD010000227.1:0-3006 GCA_031429735.1 Bdellovibrio sp.
AAACAAAAACCTAAAGCTTGTAGGGTTAGCGGCTGGTGCCGGTGCGGCCACAGTGCTTGTACCAGCAGCAGGTGCAGCCGGAGCCTTAACAGTCGAAGCTGCCGGTGGGGTCGTAGCCGCATAAGCAGATACGCAGATTAATGTGATCGGAAGACTTTTCCAAAAATTTTTAAGCATAGTGACACCCTTTTTTTAAACTCAATACCAGATATTCAAACAACATGCCTACTAGAAATAGGCCAAAGCGGTGTTAAAATGACTCGATTGTAAAAAATTTGGCCGCCATGACTCAAATTTGTAAAAAATTCTCAAACCGAGACACTCGAGTAAATACTCGAATTCTCGGCCTTTGGGGAAGTTTTTAGGGTGTTTGAAGGCTTGTTCGAGGGTCTACTTTTTTTGTTCTTTGAGAGTTTGATTCATTTGTTTGAGGCGTTGAGTGAAGGATTTGAGCATGCTCGAGGCCCACACCGGCAGTTCGCCGAGTAGGTTTTCGTAGCCTTCGGCTGAAATTTTCATCACGGCGACGTCAGTGGCGGCTTGGGCGCTGGCGGTTCGGGCACCCTTATCAATTAAGGCGAATTCGCCGAAGGTTTCGCCGGCTTTGAGGCGGGCCACTTCAATCTTTTGGTTTTGTTTGTTTTTGGTAAAAATAGAAACTTCCCCGGACTCTATAATATAGAAGTGAGATTCGACATCGCCTTCAAAAAAAATGTGGTCTCCGATTTGAAATTTTTCTTTTGAAACTACCGACATTGTAATCCTCGTTTAGTCTGCTTTTTTAGAATATAGGGTTGTTTAAATCATGCACCGATTCCAAAAAGTTGACACGGATAATTTAAAAGGTCCAGCTGGTTCACTGCCGAAAACGCTGAGCACCGCATGACGGACAGACAGCAATTGTCAGGCTTGCTGTTTTTACTCTATAATTACGGTCTATATAAGTCCTATTTAATGCAAGGGTGTCAGCTTGATGAAACATAAAACTTTAAAAACATCATTTCCGACATTCCTACTGCCGTTGCTTTTGACGTTGGTTTCATCTTTAGCCTTGGCGGCAACTGTGACTCCTGCGGATGAAATTCTGCAGCATTGGCCAAACAAAGGCCGCGAGGCCCAGTCCTATAAACGTTTTTTCGAGGCTGTTAAATCCGACAAAGCAGAAGCCTATTGGAAGCTCTACCAGGATCTTTCCAAAAATAAAAAACTTCTTAAACTTCAGCATGAATCAATCAAAAAAATAATTCAGCTCGATCTCGAAAGCCCAAACGACACCACCGGTAAATTTAAAAAATTTGCGAGCGTAGCTAAAAAGATGCTACGTAATCTGCGCGGGCAGCCTGAAGGGCTTGAATACGAACTTAGTTATCTGAAATGGATTTTGAAAAATAAAAAAACCTCTGAGCTGTGCACCACTGAACGGCAGCGCTGGCTTTCACAGGCCCAACTGAAGCTTGAGGATGTTCTTTACGGACTGCAGAGTTGCGCGGTCACGTACAATGATTTTATTTACCGTCTGCGGTTGCTGATTTTTTCGGGCGAAGAGAGCCAGGCTCGCGCTGAAATTGAAAAATATAATAAAGCCAACAAGCTTGAAAACTGGCAGAAAGCCTATCTGGAGGCCGTTTTCTTCACGAATATCGGCGATCCGGTGTCGGCCTACAACCAATTATCAGGTTTTGAAAAAGAAATTTCGCAAAACGAAGATTACGTCCTGAATTTTTTCTACATCGCGCAACGAGCCGGCCAGCAAGAAAAAGCCGAACAGATTATCAATAAAATCATGGCCGCCGAAAAAAAGCCGGTGCGTCTTAACGAGCTTAAAATGCAGAAGGCGCTTTTGTACTATCAGACTCGTCGCTATAAAGAGGCCAACGTCATTTTTGATGAATTAGTGAAATTAAACTTTTCGTACAAACGAAAACGTAAAAGCACCGAGTTCGACGATCTGACTTGGTTGCGGGCCTGGACATCCTACCTGATGGGTAACTACAATCAGGCGCATACCTACTTAACCGAGAACTTAAGCTGGACACGTGACAAGGCTAAAACCCAGTACTGGCTGGCGCAAACCGAATTAGCCCAAGGTGAAACCTTGCAGGCGCTTGAACACCTGCGCGTGCTTGCCACACCCGTGCTGCAAGGCCGATTTTTTAATTACTACAACAGTTTAGCGTGGATGCGTTTTGAACAAAATAAAAACCTAATGGTTTCGGATATTATGCGTTCGCAAGTCTCAACTATTCGTTCTGGTAAAGGTGCCTATTTAATTCCGGATCAAAGCACCACTCCGCAACAGCTGCTGGCCGGCTACGGCGATTACATCGAAATGGCTGAAAGCACCGATCAGGGGCAAGTGACGCTGGTGAATTCTGAAAATTCGGTGATTGAATCAAATGACACCGAAGGTATTCAGCTGCCCTCATCAGCGGCGCTGCAAGCTGAATTGGCTTGGGCCGACGACCTGACGAAGTGGGGCTACCGTGATGTGGCCAAGTGGCATTTATATGAAGTTGAAAAAAAACTGAAAACGAAAAGTGATGTCGTGCCCCTTGCGCAATATTATTTGAAAAATCAGTATTACAACCGAGCCGTTCAATTGATGCAGAAGGTGGCTAACCCGAACGCAAAAAAATTGAATCTCGTCGACGAAGAAACACTTTGGCTGTCTTTATTGCCGCGGGCTTACGGTCCGAAGCTGACGAGCGAGGCGCAGAAGAATAAAATCAACCCGTATCTCATCTGGTCCATCATGAAATCTGAAACGCAATATAAGCCCGATGCGATATCTCCGGTAGGTGCCGTCGGTCTGATGCAGTTCATGCCCTACACCTCAAAGAAAGTGGCGCCCTTGGTGCAAGATACGTTTGAGCCCGGAAAACTATTTAATCCCGAAACGGCCGTTCAGTACGGCGCGACTTACCTTAAAAAATTATCTGATGAACTTGGTGGTGAAATGCACTTAGTGGCCGCAGCCTACAACGTGGGGCCGGGCTACATCAAAAA
>JANPAD010000228.1:0-6428 GCA_031429735.1 Bdellovibrio sp.
TGTGAAGTACGGCTTCGCAGCTGGCAAAATAAGTCGCCGAGCTGATCACTTGCAAGTAGCCTTCTTTAGAGTACGTCGTCACACATTTACCGTTTTGACGGTAAGCCCTTAACCAACGTGTTGATTTTGTATTTTTACAGAGAAAGAAAATATCCTGAAAGTCAGATTCAGCAGCTGCAACCTGAGCGGGTGATTCCTGCGCTTGTGGCTTAGCGGTCCAGAAAAGACTCATTAAGCACATGATAAAAATAAAAAAGCCGTTTGAATTCATCATAGATATTTTCAAACGGCCTTCATGAATTTTGTATATCTTTTCATTTAACATCAAAAGGCTAGACCAATCTTGGACTAGCCCTTAGCTCAAAACGACTACTTAGCTTTCGCTGAAGATTTTTTAGTCGATTTTTTCTCTTTAGCTTCTTTAGCTTTAGATTCAACCAATTTTACGTTTGAATAATCAATGAAGCCTTCTTTTTTAAGAAGACCGTCTTTTTTATCGTAGTGAGTTTGAATTTTAACGCCTTGAATTTTAACTCGCATCGCTGAAGGTTTAACTTCAATAACAGTGCCTTTTTTGCCTTTGTCGCCGCCGGTCAAAACCTGAACTGTGTCACCTTTTTTAATTTTTAATTTCATTTTGTCCTCACTATGCCTTTTTAGATGATTTGTTCATTTTGCGGCGAATTTGCGCGCGTACTTCAGTAGCTCGTTTAGAGAGCACTTCTGGTGGTTGATTCATAATATATTGGTCAAAACCACCAGTATGTTCCATATCGCGAATTGCGCTTGTGGCTACATACAGACGAACCATATGGTTGAGAGAACGGCTAAATATACGTTTTCTTTGCACATTTGGCAGAGCAACGCTTTTAGTTTTAATATTAGAGTGGCTCACCAAATTCTTAACAACCCGGCTTTTTCCTGTCAGCTCACATCGACTCATATGGACTCCTCACTTAACGTAACAGATAATTAATCATATCTTTTCTTTAAAATATGTCTTTCAAATCAGAGCATTCTGGTATATTACATTTATTCTTCAATTGGCAAGAGGTTTAAAAATGGAAAAAGAAAATTCTAAAAAGAACGTACGCTCTAAATACCGCACAGAATACACTGGCGACCATAACTTCGATTATAAAGACCCTGCGTCTTTAGGTCGCTTCGTTAGTGACGCCGGCAAGATCACTCCTGCCCGTATTTCTAAACTGAGCATTGCTCAACAGAAGCAAGTTGCTAGCGCTGTTAAAAAATCGCGCAATTTAGCTCTACTTCCGTCTGGTACTGACGCTTACGATACAGCGCCACGCGCTGAATTAATTAGCCCAGTTCCATTTGAAGCTTAATTAAAAACAGAATACACTGTTTTGAGTTGTTCCTATCGTAAAGCCGACTGAAAAGTCGGCTTTTTTTGTTTCCCTAAGCAGACTGGGCTCCGCAGCCCTGCATCTCCCCGTAAGACCGACATCCTTGCCTCGCGCTACGGCTTCATGCCGCGGTTTTTATACCAGCAGTAGGCTGTTGAGATGATCATGACTATATAGAGGATATTGGATGATTTGTGGAGCTCTGGGCCAGTTATACCAAGGAGACTTAGTTCGTTAAAGTCTGTACCCCAGTTTGTTATTCTGAGTAAGAAAATTGGGAGAGCTGAACCGACGAGGAATATTCCAACGGTGGTGAGCTGGTACCAATGTTTTTTTGGTAAACGGAGCTCTGATGTCAGTAGTACTAATGGGATTGCAATGAAAACTAAACCCGCGATGGCGCCCGCCATTTGGCGGTCCGGCGAAAACTTGAAAAGTAGACCTACGCCGAACACCCAAAGAATCAGAATCAAAAGTTGGTATGAATATTTTATAGAGTTCAAAATGAATTCCTTTTTTTGAGAATGTTTTATTTCATATTGGAATTTTATTTCTAAAAAGTAAATCAATAGCTTTAGGCCCACTGAAGCCGCGCACCGAAATTGCTTTAGAGAAAAAGCACGGAGGTCCTATGAATATCATGCGTAGCTTAAATCCAAAAATCAGTTCTCTCGAAAACGAAATGCTTCAACTCGAACTTTCAAACTTCGGCCTAAGCCCGAATGACTGGGTTTTAAAAAAGGAGTCCCGCCATTCCTATAAGATTGAACACCGCCATGATCCGTTCTTTTTTTTCGACGGTCTCACCAAAGCCACCGGTCACCGCAAAAAATGGGATCGCATTATTCTCAAGAGTATCTAAACCACTGTATTGTCGGCGACCGGAAAATGAGGCACACTATACATAAATGAATTACGTCCATCCTTACTCACCCCTATTTAGCTACTTTGATTTCCAATTATCTCAACCGGCTTGGACGCAAATGAAAGTGCTCGATTTTGGTGGCAATGTCGGAAATTTTTTAAATGATCCGAGCTGTAAGGTGCAGGCTCGCAACTACACTTGCTTGGACGTCGATCAAACCCCGCTTGAAAAAGGACGCGAACTTTTTCCAGAAGCGCGGTGGGTTTATTACAACCGTTTCAATCCGGTCTATAACCATCAAGGACAGCTCGGCGAACCTATACCACGTTTTGAAACGAACTTTAACGCGATCATGGCTTTTTCGGTTTTTACCCACACCTCTGAAGCTGAAATGATTTTCACAGTCAGCAACGAACTCCTTCCGTTACTCGCTCCAGGCGGGTTTCTGGCTTTTACTTTTATTGAGCCATCCTATCTCGAAAATTTTATTGCGCGACGGCTACAAGACTATGAGAATGTTAATCAAAAGGCTGTGATTCGTTCGGCTCGCGGTCTCGAACAATTTTATTATTTGAACCATGATCAAATCACCGCGACAGCCCCACCCGAAAATCAGGTTTTTAGACATATGGTTTCATTTTACTCACCGAATTATATACAAAATTTATTCAAAGAGTTCAGTCCTGAAATCCGAAAGTCTGCCTTAAACGAAGTGCAGTCTTGCGTGGTGATCCGAAAATAAGGCGGCTACATATACGAATTGCAATTCATCGAAAATATACTTCGTTGGTAAACTTCTGCTTCCGTCAACGTGCCCGTAGGATTCGATTCTGCTTTGAGAGCCCTGGGTCGATCCTCTGGCTTACGATTTTCAATCGACGTACTTTCAGACCAAGATTCTGGAAACTCTCGGTAAACCTTGCTCCGCAACGCCAAATATTTTTCATCGCCGGCCATTTGAATAAAAAATTGCTTCAGGTAACAAAATGTCTGTATCTGAACCGGCTCAAGCCACCCTAGCCGTTCTTTCAGGCCTCCGGGTGGTTTTTCTCCCCACGCCACGAGGGCAATCACCTGTAGAGCATTTGAAATCTGCGGCAAAAAATCTTCATTTTTTAGGCTGTACTCGTCCTGACATTTCTCGCTCATTGACCTGAGCTCACGGGTCACCACCCGAAGAGCGTCAAGATATTCATAGCAGGCTCCGACCGAATTGCCTGATCTACAACGCTTGCTGAGATAGTTTTGGATCTGGGCATACTGTGTCCTATTGTTTTTCTTAGCCTCATCACTCAGCAAACTCTTCACTCTTTTATCAAATACCCACGCCTGCACTTCACATTCGTTTTTTAACGGATCGTTGTGAACGAAAAATGCTAAAGCCGCGCAAAGGACAATAAGTACCAGAAGCGGTTTAGGGGTTTTTTGAACAAGTTGATTAATATCCATTAAAAACCTACGCTGCCGCTGTCCGTGTCAGAAACAGAACCACCAAAGCTAACGCTGCCGGCAACGCTTGGATCAACAAAATTCTCAAATTGACCGTGTAAGCTCCGTAAGCGCCGGCACAAATCACACATAATAAAAAGAACATCCCAAGCTGTTGAGAAAACAACGGATCGGGATGCACCATTGACCAAATCAAACCCGCTGCTAAAAACCCGTTATACAAACCCTGGTTGCCGGCCAGAACGGATGTGGCTTCAGCTTGTTCAGGCGTCATTCTGAAAACTTTGAGACCGGCCGGTTTCGTCCATAGAAACATTTCTAAAATTAAGAAGGCCACATGTTGGAGCGCCACAAAACCAACTAAAATACTTTTAATTATCATGTCGAAATCCTTATCAAAAAGTGAAGCCTTACACACCATTATAGTTCCTGGTCAATTCTGGTTCAAGCTTAACTCATATCAAACTTTTAGTCAGTTTGCGCCCTAACCGTCTTTATCAGCTATAAAGGCTGGACCGTCCAATTTAGAATCACTACGTTTCTTTTAAACACTGAAAATCTGGAATAACTCTTGATGGTAGATGCGCAGAGGTACGTATGCTGAATATATTGCGACTTTCTGGTTTTCCGATCATCCTACTTTTTACGTCGACTCTATTTGCTCAGGCTGCGGTGCTCAGTGAAGATTATGTCTCAGACCATATGGATTTCTTAGTTGAAAGAATGACGCAAGAAGGGCCAAAAACAAACTTAGATCATATTTTAACCGAAAATGCGGGTCTTTACGGCCGCGCCGTCAACTTAACCAATTTCTCAGACTCAGAGCTCAACCTAACCCAAACATCCTTCGATGGAATCTATTTATCTGAAGGCATGCACTCGAATACTGGCTACACTCGCCGAGACAACAGCATGTCCAGACTTTTGCCGACCAGTGTATTAGGCAATGCAAACCTCGAGCGTCTTTACACTCAAAATGCGGCTTTACGCAACCAAAGTGGTATAGAGCTGCCGGCTTCTTTCGCACCATTGGTCAGATTTATCAAAGATTACATCAACGCGAATGATTTTGCAGACTCGGAAAGAGCAAACGGTATAACTCATCAGTCATTAGCGGTTCAAATCGTGCGAGCGTCATTTTGCTTCGGCAATGACCCTTTCATGATAGCTTCAAAAATGCGACAGGAAACCAGCTTCAAACGCAGTTTAATCAGCTCGGGTAGCGCCGTTGGTTTCTCACAAATGACCGGCGGAAAATTTGGCGGCATCGCTGAAGTCCGACATCAAATGAGTGGCAATGCTACGCTTGCTCCGGCCAATGCTCTGGCGACATATCGGCAGGCCATCCGTTGCTTCACAGGTTTAGCGCCGAATCAGTATACGTTCCCGAGCGGCACTGACGACGCCGTCAAAGTCCGGTTGCGGAGCAGTTGGGCCTGGGACATGATTTTTGGACAAATCATGACAAAGGCTCTGATCAGTTATACTAAATCGAGCGGCCAGTATCCCAATAATAATGCCGGCAATATAGAAGCTTATCGCGAAGTTTTTGACCGCTACAACGGCGATAAGAATGTAGCCAGGAATCCCGTTTGTATACGCCCTGCCCCGCCTGCTCGAGCTCCAGAAACACCGACGGCATTACCGCAAGATTCCCAAACATCTTCAGCTGACTCAACAACTGATCACATGGTGGGGCCTTCAGCAATGCCACCTCGAACCGAGATACCACAAATTCTAACCAGGCAAGAATACGCTTGCAGCGTTATTTCTCACTATTCACGCATGAGCGCTCAATGGACAAGATTTTCACGAAGAGCCTCTGGCAAAGACTCGACTTAAAAATCGGTGAGTGTATCTGAAAACTTTACCTGACAGGCGGGGCGCCGAAGCGGAAGCATTAATAAAATGTCCCGAAAAATACCCCGAAGTCATATTTTGAATTTTCGATTATTTGATTGAGATCTTGTAACTACTCAATTTACCAAGAGATAAATTGGTCGGGACTATAGGATTCGAACCTACGACCCTCTGGTCCCAAACCAGATGCCCTACCAGACTGCGCTACGCCCCGACTTTAAGTGATAGAATATAGTGTGTTTTCCCGAATGAGCTGTCGCTGAGAGACTGTTTGTTAAGTTGCAAAAGTTTTACCTCTAATGGCTAACACGGATTAACGCTATTTTTTGTATTCGAGCAACCCCCTGCCCGGTCAAATGCCACCAATACTTAGTCTGAATCGTGGGATAGGCGCTTGCAGAACCACCGGCGGCTCTGTTAAAGGTGCGGACTTCAGGAAGAATATATAAATTGCTTTTTTCAATTACGCTGAAATACTAATTTCCATGAAAACGACTTTATCTATCCCCATGAAAAACGAAATCGAAGGCCTTAAGATTATGCCGGCGCTTTCTTTGACGCAAAACTCGCAAATAAATTTTGCTACTCACGCTGATGTGATAAAAGCTAACGGCAATGCCATGAATACTTCATTTTCAGGAATTACTAATTTAGCTCGAGCAGCTCCTGTTTCTTTGAAACGGCTTGAGAAACTTTTAAATAAAAAAGTCTCCTGCGCCCGTTATCAAAATCAGGTCACCGTCAAAAATAATCAAACAGCTGCTAGAATTAATCCGGATCTTAACGAATCCTCTTCTGATTTCTTTAAGAAATGGGAAAACAATTATGTATAGGTCAATTATAAAAAAACTTTTTTTATATGTTTTAACTTTAAGTTTGCCGCTTTG
>JANPAD010000229.1:0-2229 GCA_031429735.1 Bdellovibrio sp.
TTGGAAGTTGTGCAGGCCTATGAAAAGCTCCCGCAGCAGATTAAAAGCGATTATAAACTTCTGTTGGTTGGCGGGACCGATCTTCCGACCGGAAAACAAGTTCAACAGTATATTCAGGATCAAAACCTGACCTCTCACATAGTTCTTTTAGGTGATTACCCGTACCAACAGCTTCCTGCTTTATATAAAAATGCGTCTCTGATTTTATTTGCATCAACTTGCGAAAACTGTCCCAACATTTTGCTTGAGTCGATGGGGGCTGGCGTTCCGATTCTTTGTTCAAATTATGATCCAATGCCTGAATTCGGCGGCGAAGCCGTGAGTTATATGAACCCAAACAAACCTGATGAAATGGCTCAAGCTATTCAAATTGCTTTAAAGATGGTACCCTCGCACTCAAAAGAGCTCTTACGCCGGCAGGCTGATTTGTATTCTTGGGATCAAACAGCTCAAAAAACCTGGGATTTCTTGCTGGCCCTATGAGAATATTAATTTTTTCTCAGCATTTTTGGCCCGAATCTTTCATTATCAATGACTTTGCAAAAAATTTGAAAGAACAAGGGCATGAAGTCTTAGTCGCCACCGGTAAGCCCAATTATCCAGTTGGTCAAATTTTCGAAGGCTATAAACTTTTAGGCCTACAGACTGAAAATTATGACGGCATTCCGATATTCAGGGTGCCGCTCTGGCCGCGCGGCAGGTCAGGTGCACTAAATTTAATTCTTAATTATTTTTCATTTGTTTTATCGGGTCTCTTATTTTTTCCTTGGATGCTCAGAGCTAAGAAAATTGACCACATCGTCGTGTTTGCTTCGTCTCCACTGGTGCAGGCCATTCCGGCGATCTGGCTTAAGTATTTTAAAAAAGCTCATCTGTCCATTTGGGTGCAGGATTTGTGGCCAGAAAGTTTATCGGCCACGGGTCACATTAAAAATGAAACTGCACTGCGTGCGGTGGGAAAACTCGTCAAATTTATTTATTGGCAGTCAGATACTTTGCTTGTTCAATCGAAGGCCTTCATCAGCTCGGTTGCACGCTACGCAGACGAATCTAAAATTATTTACTTTCCGAATCTTTTTGACCGCCGGACCATGCAAGTGACCGAAAATAGCATTCCAACTGAGTTGCAACGGCAGTTGTCCGAAAACTTCAGCTTTGTTTTTGCCGGCAATTTGGGTACGGCCCAATCGCTTGAAACAATTATTCAGGCAGCTGAGCTGGTTGCAGATTTAAAAGATGTCAAAATCGTGATCGTCGGCAGCGGAAGTTCAGGTGATTGGCTGCAGAAGCAGGTTGAGCAGAAAAAACTTAAGAACATTTTTTTGTCCGGTCGTTATCCGATGCAGGCCATGCCCGAAATCTTCTTTTATTCCAAAGTGCTTCTGGTTACGTTGAAGGCTGACCCGATCTTTGAGTTGACCGTTCCGAGTAAAGTGCAGGCCTATCTTGCCGCCGGAAAGCCTATTTTAGCAGCAATTGACGGTGAAGGAGCGCGGGTTATTGACGAGTCCGGTGCAGGGTTGACGGGTGCCGCAGCGGATGCCTTGACCCTCGCTTCAAATATGCGGAAGTTTCACTCCATGGATGCTGACACTCTGAACAAAATGAGCCTCAATGCGAAGAATTATTTTGATAAAAACTTCGATATGTCGACTGAAACACAAAGATTTGTTAAGGTGTTGACCCAAAGGTCAAAATTTCAAAAAGGGTGAATTAATGCGCGTACTTATACTCGGAATTTCAGGCATGTTAGGAAGCCGTGTGTTTCGCACGTTTTCCGAAAATACAAAGCTTGAAGTTTACGGTACTTTACGTGGCGCCGAACTGCTCAGCAATTTTCAACCTGAGCAACACGCACGCATTGTAACAGGCGTGGATGTACTTAATACCGCAAAATTGAAAGAGGTCATTTCACAGTTACGACCTGAGGTCATTATCAACTGTGTTGGTCTAGTTAAGCAGTTGGGTTCATCTAAAGATCCGTTAGTGGCACTTCCGCTGAATTCGATGATGCCGCACCAACTTGTTCGCATAGCAGCCGATATCGGTGCACGCGTGGTTCACATCAGCACAGATTGCGTGTTCTCGGGTAGAAAAGGCCATTATATCGAGTCTGATATTTCTGACGCCGAAGATCTGTACGGACTTTCTAAATATATCGGCGAACTTAACGATTTTAAAAATGCGGTGACTTTAAGGACTTCCATCATCGGACATGAGCTGTCGACG
>JANPAD010000230.1:0-14017 GCA_031429735.1 Bdellovibrio sp.
TAGCGCGATTCGACCTGATCTAATTTTGAATACATAAGTGCTCCAGAGTTTTAATTTCGTATGTCTGCTCAGAAAAATCCATGACAAAAATAAAAAGCGGCATTTAAACTGCCGCTTTTATTTGAAGCTCTGTTTTTATGAACAGAGCCGAAACTCTGTGTAAGCTACTTGTTGTCGAGTGGCTTTGTCGAACCGACTTTGCCGAATTTCTTTTTGAAACGATCGATACGACCTTCGGTATCCATGACGCGTTGTTTGCCGGTGTAGAACGGATGAGAGGCTGAAGAGATTTCCACTTTAACAAGTGGGTATTCTTTGCCGTCTGTCCATTTAACCATTTCTTTAGAATCTATTGTCGTCGTTCCCAAAAACGAAAAATCGCATGAGATGTCTTTAAATACGACTGTCTTAATTTTAGGGTGTAATCCGTCTTTCATAACTATCCTCGTTTATGTATATTTCAAAGGCATTGAAAGTATCAAAATTCAGGTGGAATTCAAGGGAAAACCGTAAATCACCCCACAATGTAGTCCAAATGCACCTTGGGCCTTTTAAATTATGCTAAATGCTTTATTTTTGGGCCAAAATGGAATTTTAAAGCCACAAGATCGAGTCCTTATAGCCAAAAAGGCTGTTTTGCGGCCCGGTGGCCATTAATATAATGTTGATATATGCGCTGATAGCGGACCTTGCTGAAAGGAATTGGAACATGTCGCAGATCGATCAAAAAACTTTCAGCTTTCCATACGTTTTTCGGGCTGGAGCGCCAGTTCGATCTTGATTCATCAAGGTTCACCACCTGATAGCCTGTAATACAACCCGTTTTATCAATGTACGATTCGTAATACGACATTGCCAGTGCGCGGGGGTTGTTGAACACTGCCTTGCGTCCGTGCAAACCCTCATCACGCGAGCGCCCAATCGAGCCCCATTTTCCGTTCTTTTTATAAACGAAAATAACGTGATCCAGATTGTCGATACTTTCAAAGCTCATAACAAGCGGTGGATAACCTTTTTGTTCGAGAATAGCCGCGGCCATAAATGCGGCTTCTAAACAATGGGCTTTTCCGGCTTTGTAGGTTTCGGCCGCCGAACGCAAAGTCTCGCCGTTTTCTTCCTGATTATATTTTATGGACCGCAAGTATTTTTGAACTTTTTCTGGAGTCGAATGTTTCTCAGATAGCTTTTTAAAAATATCTTTTTTATTCATTCGTTTGAAGGCCCGGTATCAGAGCCGCCTGAAATTGAAGACATTCGCCGGCTACGCCGAATTCGAGCACAAGGCTGTCGTCATCATTTTGTGTTTTATAGACATAACTGATGTTTCGTTTGTCAGATTGTTGAGAGGCCTGTTCTTCGAACCTCACAGACCCCTGTGTGGCTTTCACAGCTGATGCAACGATGTTAGAGAACTTTTCCGGGCATCCGACATCGGATTCAGGCGAACCCAGCCGGGCGACTTTACTTTGCGGCAACAATTGTGACAAAACTGTAAAATTTTTATTTTTTAATTGCGGTTCGAGCTGAGTTTTAATGTCGGCTACTTTGACGCACAAAGAACTTTCTTTTGCATTCAGTGATTCTTCATAGGCTTGTAAAACCGGCTTTGATTCGCAAACGATTGGTCCCATGTAGAGCTGCCATGGCGCTAACGTTTGTGCATACTTCAGCATTTCGACTGCAAAGCTGTGGTCTGTTTTAGATGCGTTCGTTATCAAGTCTAAAACTACGTCCGGATACATTCCCTCGTTGCGGCAATTGTTTGACGGCTCAATTGAAAAATAGATTTCACGGCAATTATCAACATGTCGTTTATATTCTTCAAATGCGTCTTTCATGTTGTCAGTTTTAGCAATTTTTTGAACTGACGCCTGACATTCGCTTTGCAATTGCAATGAGCTTTCAGCTTGGGCTGAAAACTGCTCTTGCGGAGCGGCATTGAGCTTTGCCTCTTCGTTTTGTCTGATTTTTTTCAAAATTAAGAACGAGCCGTATGAGACGACAACCGTCACAAGCACCAGGCTCACAGCCAGTTTAATCTTCTGTGAGCGGCTCATTTTATTTTGATCTTGCCCCGTACTCACGGACTAACCATTCATGCTTTTTAAGAATTCAGTATTACTTTTAGCTTTTTCAACCTTGTCCATTAAAAATTCCATTGCATCGACGACGTTCATTGGAGCTAAAACTTTTCTTAAAATCCAAAGGCGAGTCAGATCGTTCTTGTCGATTAGCAAATCTTCTTTACGGGTGCCTGATTTATTAATATCCAAACACGGGAAGATACGTTTTTCCATTAATTTACGGTCTAGGTGAATTTCTGAATTACCGGTACCTTTAAACTCCTCGAAAATAACTTCATCCATTCTTGAACCGGTATCAATCAAGGCCGTTGCAATAATGGTTAAAGATCCGCCTTCTTCAATGTTGCGAGCCGCGCCGAAGAAACGCTTCGGTTTGTGGAGGGCGTTTGAATCCACACCACCCGACAAGATTTTACCTGATGGCGGAACAACGGTGTTGTAGGCGCGCGCCAGACGAGTAATTGAATCCAGCAAAATAACAACGTCATGTTTGTGCTCAACCAAACGTTTTGCTTTTTCAAGTACCATTTCGGCAACTTGTACGTGACGTGTTGGTGGTTCATCGAAGGTCGAGCTGACAACTTCACCCTTAACGGTACGTTGCATGTCCGTCACCTCTTCGGGACGTTCATCAATCAGCAGAACAATCAATTTTACATCGGGGTGATTTACCGTAATTGCGTTCGCGATGTTTTGCATCAGAACGGTTTTACCCGTACGGGGTGGTGCCACAATGAGGGCACGTTGACCTTTGCCGAGCGGGGCCATTAGATCGACAATTCTTGTCGTCATTTCGCCCGGGTTGTTTTCAAGCCGTAACATTTTGTTCGGATAGAGCGGAGTTAAATTGTCGAATAAGATTTTATCTTTACTTGAATCCGGAGATTCATAGTTCATCGAATCAACTTTAATTAAAGCGAAGTAACGCTCGCCTTCTTTTGGTGGACGCACTGTCCCCGTCACAAGGTCACCGGTTCTAAGGCCGAATTTTCTCATTTGCGAAGGAGAAACGTAAATATCATCCGGTCCAGGTAAGTAATTGTAATCCGGTGAACGCAAGAACCCGTAGCCGTCCGGAAGAATTTCAAGAACCCCTGATCCGTAAATATCACCTAGCTTAGCGCCGCGTTTTAAAATTTCAAATACCATGTCCTGACGACGAAGACCTGCGGCATTTTCAATTTTAAGTTTTGCTGCAAGTTCCGTTAAGATCTGAATGTTTTTAGATTTCAGATCTTTTGAATTGAGCCAGCTTTTTTCATCGTCCGTCAGATTAATGTCAGCCAAATCAATTTCTGTGTCGTGTGAGACGTGTCCCTGCTGCGCCGGCTGCGCTTCGTAATCATTGCGCTCAGTACGGTCACGGAAATCGCGACGTTGATTATTATTGTTATTGTTATTGCTGTAACGGTTTTGATCACGTCCGCCACCGCCGCCACCGTTACTGTTGTTCCGGTGACTATTGCTGTGTGAGCCGCCACCGCCGCCGCCACTGTTGTTGCTGTACTTTCTGAATTCGCGACGTGGTTGGTCGCCTGATTGAGGTGGTAACGGTTGGTTTTGTGATTGCGGTGCTGCCGCTGCCGGAACAATAGCTTCACTTACGGCTGCAGCTGGTGCGGCCGCTACGGGTGCCGGGCGCGATTCAGGTTCAGACCTAACTGTTGCTACGTTTGATGCCGAATCATCGCCTTCGCTTGCAGTCGGTTTTTTACGTCTAGGCTTTGAATCGATGACAACTTCTTTTTTAGCCAAGCATGGCTCCTTTGTGGGTTTGAACTGGGAAGAATTGAGAGTTTGAAATTAAAATGGAAGAATCCTTAGTTTTACTCTGATTTTATTTTGTAGTGCTGTTTGAGCTTGATCAGGTTTTTAATTAGTTATTGTTTACAATTTATAGAATACTTTAAGATGGCACTAATATCTCTGGGTCTTAGACTAAAGTCAATTTATTCTGCCAAAGCGTCTCAATTTGAAAATACTTTAACTTTTTCATAGGGTTAGCCGATACCTCCTATGACTACTTAACTTAAATAGGGGCCTTATTTATGAACGCAAATACGACGCCTGCACCTCGTACACCGCTTTTTCTTGATGTAGTTTTCAGAAGAAACTACGCCCGTCAGGATTCGCAAGGCATTTTAAAAAACATCAGCTTGAGCGGTGCTTTTTTAGAAGTACCGCAGCAAGAAATTAATTTATCTGAGAAACTAAATCTGGTTTTCACGGTCGGCGCACGGGAAAGAAAAATTGCAGCCCAGGTCGTTTGGAAAAACAGCTTCGGAGTCGGTATTAAGTTCTTACCGGTGAACAATCAAGATGTCCAAATTATTGATGATCTGATTTATTATGTCGAATCAAAGCGCATCGGCCACCGGGGCTTGCTTGACGGCATATTTAAAAAAGTTTCTTAAAATAAAAAAAACCGGCTTCACGCCGGTTTTTTTATTAAATTATTTATTAAACTGAACTAGGCATTCATTTCAAGATTGTTCATCTGTGCTTTTTGTTTGCGCTTACGAATAATCACGAACGCCAACAGAGCAACCAATACGCCGAGCGCACCCATCGACATCATCGTGTCAGTGCTTAATCCGCCGCCCTCTTCTTCTTCAGCAGCCGCTTCGTCTAAATTAGCTTTTTGCTTTCCACCTTCTCCGGGAGCAGCTGCTGTTTCGTCAGTCGCTGGTGGTGGTGGTGGAGGAGGAGGTGCGTCTTGCGAAGGAGGAGGTGCTGTCGCAGCAGCGCCTGCGGCCATTGCGTCGGGCGGAGGAGGTAAATTTGCGTTTGCATCAGCAGGTGGCGGTGGCAAAGTTGCTGCCGTATCCGGTGCCGGAGCCGGCATCGGTGGAGCCATTTGGCCCGTCGCTTGCGGCGCTTGTGAAGAGTCTACGACGGCCGCTGAACCCTGCGGCGGCGGAGAAGGTGGTGCTGCGGCCATAACTTCATTTGAATCATCTGTCCAATACCTTAAGATTTCGCCGTCTTTCAAGCTTGTCTTAGATTCGATCGAGTTCGAACTCCAGACTTCTTTCCATGCATTGTCATAGCCCAAAAGTGATTTTGAAACTTTACGTAAATTTTCGCCGGGTTTAGCCACGTATGTTTTAGGCACTAATCCCATATCTTCGTAGTATAAAAGCATTTTTGCGGAGTCATCCGGGCGGTTCGGTGAAACGTAGTAGATTTTATCGCCGGCTTTTGGAGCTCGTGATTTAAGATAAGAATTGTCCGCGATCGCTTTCAAGTCAGCTGTTTTGTCGCTACCGAAAATTTTTTGACTGATATCTGCTAACTTTTCTTTTGGACGGGCGATGTAGACCGTATTAACCCAACCGCCTGCTTTGGCTTGATAAGGGGTCAAACCGTTCACCTTCTTAAGTGTCGGGCCGGAGCCAGACGCTGCTTTCGCAACCGGCGTTGCCGCTACGCCTTCGCTAGGAGTGGCATCAACGATCGGAGTCTCCGTAATTTCAGAAGAAGTTCCGGGCACTTCCGTGATGGCATTAGTTTCAGGAGCTAGTTGGGTTTCTGTTACAGCCGGCGCCTCCGTCGCAGCCGGAGTGTCAACCGTAGGAGCTGAAGAGGCGCTTGCATCTGCAACAGGAGCTTCATTAACAGCCACATCGGCAGGAGCTGCCGGAGGGGCTGCTTCCGCAGGAGCGCTTTCATTTAATGCTGCATCAAGAGATGCATCGCTGGCCGCCGGATTTTCAAGAGCCGGTGTTGCCGCTGTGTCTGTAGTCGGCGGAGGAGCGTCGACAGAATCGATTGTTTCGATTTTTTCAACATCTGCATTTTCAATTGCTTGCTCGTCGCTTTGTGATTCTTTTGAAGTACAACCACTGTTAAAAGCAACTAAGCCTGCTATTAACAATAACACTAAAATGTTTTTTTTCATGCCTCATCCTTGATGTATTAAAAAGCTTCCAGCTATTTATAACCTTAATTACATCACAACGTGTTGAACTCAGCAAAGACGTTTAAAAAGGACTAGACCGAGGTGGAGAAGGCGATTTAGCTACTTCGACTTTGGTCGAGGCTCTAAAGTGATGATTGTTCCGCGTGCGAAACCGTTTTTTTTAAACCAACCTGATTTCATTTCCAGCGCATATTGCGCGGGACCTGAACTCGGGTAGGTCGGCAAATCGGTCTGAAGAACGCTGGTCACAGACTTCATTGTCTGGATATCGATAATCTTTTTATAATGATCGATGTAAGCAATATCGAGATCGACAAGGGTGTCTTTCATCCAAAATTCACGCACCTGTGAATCCGGAAACTCAAACAACATTCCTTCATCTGAAGTGAGCTTTGTTCGGTTCATCATGCCGTAAGCATGTTGTTGAGGAGTTAGAGCTAAGTCCACCTTGAGATCTTTTTTTTGCTTTTTATAGGAAAGAGTGATTTTTTGTTTTTCGAATTGAATCGGATGCTTAAATTTATCGGAAGCATTTGCAAAATTAAAGTTTAAAAAAACTAAACTACTGCAAAAAACTGCGACGATATATCTCAAGAGCCACTCCATAGCGCACACCGCGCGTTGAAACCACAATTCGTTCAGCGCCGAACACCTCAAGCGTTCTGAGAAGCGTAATTACTCCGATCAGGATAACATCAGCGCGGCCAGCCGGTATACCCATTTCAATTTTTTTCTCGACTGAGGCCGAACTTAAACGAGCAAGCCATTTGGTCAGGCTTTCTTTACTTAATTTAAAACCGTCAACGCGGCTAGCATCGAATACGCCGATTTCGGCCGCGGCCAAAGAAGTCGGGGTGCCGGCGACCGCCACAATTTCATCCAATTTAAAATACGCGGGCAGCAGAGCTTTGGCTTTTTGAATATGCTCGTCAATGTATAGTGTTACATTTTGAATCTCAGAATCGCTTGTTGG
This sequence comes from Bdellovibrio sp., assembly GCA_031429735.1. Lineage (GTDB taxonomy): Bacteria > Bdellovibrionota > Bdellovibrionia > Bdellovibrionales > Bdellovibrionaceae > Pseudobdellovibrio. The sequence goes on from JANPAD010000230.1 coordinate 6,980, forward strand.
CTGGGACGTAATAAATTTTTCAGTCAGCTTAACACAACCGATATTATAACTTTCGGAGGCCAATAAATTTGTTGCGCGTCCGAAAATAAATTCAGTCGAGCGTCCGCCGATATCAATCACTAAACGGTTCTTATCAAGTTCGGATAATCCAGAGATTGCTCCGAGGTAGGTGATGCCGGCCTCCGCGCCACCGGCAATAATATCAACTGGAATCCGGTATTTTTCGCAGACTTTGAAAAGTTCTTCTTTGTTTTCGGCATCGCGCGCTGCCGCCGTAGCCATGGCCAAAATTTTTTCAGGCTTTTGTGCTTCGATTATGCGACTGAATTTCTTAAGACAAACATCCGCCCGTGCCAAAGCATCGGGGTGAAATTTTCCAGTTCTATCCAGCTCTTGGCCGAGCCTGACTATTTCAACATCGTCAGAATAAACTTTTGTTATACCCATTTGACTAACTTCAGCCGTCAGACATAAAAATGTATTCGAACCCAAATCAAGAGCCGCAACTTTCAAAAGTGCACCTAGCTTTCGAGTTTTATCTTTAAAATCTGATTGGCCGTATCAGGGTTTGCCTGGCCTTTGGAAGCTTTCATGACGGCACCCACAAAAAATCCGAATACTTTTGTTTTTCCTGCGCGGTACTCTGCAACCTGTGACGGATTGGCTGCTAAAATTTCATCAATTATCTTTTCTATCACAGATGTATCTGAAACTTGAGTCAGGCCATTTTCTTGTATAATGCTATCTGCTGAATTTTGAGTTTTCCACATTTCAGCAAACACCGTTTTGGCTATCTTACCTGAAATAACTCCTTTTTCGATGAGATTTATAAGCTCAGCTAAGGCCTGAGGTGTTATCGGAGATTTAGAAATATCTATTTTAGCCGCATTCAATTCTCGCATGAGATCTGTGGTAATCCAGTTGGCTGCAGTTTTTGGTTGTCCCGATTTTTCGCTTACAGCTTCAAAATAATCGGCCACTTCCTTTTCAGCCGTCAAAATTTGCGCGTCGTATTCAGAAAGTCCTAACGCAGCTTGAAAACGCTTCACGCGAACTGAAGGGAGTTCCGGCAGCAGGCTGCGATATTCCTTAATCTGAGATTCATCAAAAAAAATCGGAAGCAAATCCGGATCGGGAAAATAGCGATAGTCTTGGGCATTTTCTTTTGTCCGCATCGAAAACGTGCGGTTTTTATCCGGATCGTACAGGCGGGTTTCCTGAATGATAGCTCGGCCGGACTCTATTTCATCAATTTGACGGTCAATTTCATATTCGATCGCTTTTTCCACAAATCGAAATGAGTTCAGATTTTTGAGTTCAACTTTGGTTCCTAACGCTTCTGCGCCGACACGACGAACTGAAACGTTACAGTCGCAACGAAGAGAGCCTTCTTCTAAATTTCCGTCGCACACATCAAGGTAGCGTACGATTTGGCGTATCGTTTTTGCGTACTCAGCCGCTTCTTGTGGACTACTCATTTCCGGGCCCGAAACGATTTCAAGCAAGGGAATGCCTGCCCGGTTATAATTGATCAGCGTGTAATCGCCCAAGTGTATGGACTTGCCAGCATCTTCTTCAAGATGCGCGCGCGTGATGCTGATTTTCTTTTTTCGTTCGCCCAACGTGATTTCAACAGAGCCGTTTTCGCAAATCGGTTTGTCGTATTGAGAAATTTGATACCCTTTAGGTAAATCTGGATAAAAATAATTCTTACGAGAAAAAACAGATCTGTTGCGAATTTCGCAACCGAGCGCCAGACCGGTTTTAATTGCATACTCAATCGCTTTTCTATTCAGCACGGGCAGGGTGCCCGGCATACCGACGCTGACCGGTGTTGTGTTTTCATTGTCGGCCGCATCGAAGTTTGTTGCATCTGTTGAAAATATTTTCGATTTGGTTTTGAGTTGAACGTGCACTTCGATACCGATGACCGCTTCAAAGCCGCGGTAAATTGGTGCTCCCACGTTGTTTGTTTGAAGATTAGTAGACATCTGGAATCCGCTTCTGGCCATTTGCATTCGTTAACTGAGCGCACTCTTCTAGCGCATAGGCCACATTCAATATTTTTTGTTCTTCAAAATGGGCGCCGGTAAGTTGGATGCCAATCGGAAGGCCTTGTTCTGAAAATCCAAAAGGTACGCTGAGCCCCGGAAGCCCGGCTAAGTTTGTCGCTGTTGTAAAAATATCATTCAAATACATTTTCAAAGCGTCTGACGAGCGTTCGCCGATTTTAAAGGCCGGTGAAGTTGTAACGGGGCTTAAAATCGCATCGCAGGTTTTAAATACTTCAAGATACTGTTCGCGTAAAAGTCTTCGGACCTGGCAGGCTTTGTTATAGTAAGCATCGTAATAGCCTGACGAAAGACAGTAGGTGCCCAGCATAATACGACGCTTAACCTCTTTGCCGAAGCCTTCACCGCGCGTTTGTGAATAAAAATCATCAAGCGATAAAGAAGAGAGATCTTTAAAGTCAGCGCGGTAGCCGAATTTAACCCCGTCGTAGCGGGCAAGATTTGAAGAAGCTTCGCTGGCCGCAATCAGATAATACATCGGTACAGCAAATTCGGTAAGCGGAACCGAAACTTCAACAATTTCAGCCCCGGCTTTTTTAAGTTCTTCAATTGCACGTTCAAATGTTTTGGTAATATCAAAATGAAGTTCGCCGGTTTTGTATTCTTTTAACAGGCCAATCTTCATGCCTTTCATATTACGCGATAAATTTTTGCTGAAGGCAGGAACCGTTTTTTGTGATGTTGTTGAATCGTTTTCATCATGGCCGCTAATCACCTCAAGCGTCAGGGCTGCGTCTTCAATGCTGGAAACAATTGGACCTGCCTGATCAAGCGAAGAGGCATAGGCCACAATGCCGTAGCGGCTAATGCGCCCGTAGGTGGGTTTTACGCCAACGACGCCGCAAAAGCTTGCGGGTTGACGAATTGATCCACCCGTATCGGTCCCAATCGTGCCCATAACGAGTCGCGAGGCCTGTGCCGCTGCTGAGCCGCCGCTGGAACCTCCCGGAACATGATTGGTATTCCATGGATTGTGGCATTTTCCAAAAAACGATGTTTCGTTACTGGAGCCCATCGCGAACTCATCTAAATTCATTTTTCCTAAAACGATAGCGCCAGCATTTTTCAAGCGGCGAACAACGGTTGAATCATATGGTGGAATAAAATTACCTAAAATTTTTGAACCGGCCGTTGTTTTTAAACCGCGCGTGCAAAGAAGATCTTTAATACCGAAGCTGATGCCGGCCAGCGGCCCCACCGCTTCGCCTTGAGCAATCCGCTGATCGATTTTTTGAGCCTCGGCCAGGGCTTCAGTGTTCATGGTGATGTAAGCATTAAGCTGCGGGTTCAGTTTTTCGGATCGAGTCAAAAAATGCTTCGTAATTTCAACGGCTGAAATTTCTTTTTTAAGAACGGCGTCTCGAACTTCTTTAAAACTGGCTTCGGTCAATTGCATAATTTAAACCACCGGTGGAACTTTAAACAAGTTCCCGCCTTTTTCCGGAGCGTTCTGTAAAATTTCTTCAGTCGTATTGGGGTTATGGGCCACATCAGGACGGGTATAAAAATCAATATCCGATGGAGTGACCAACGGTTCAACGCCGGCGGTATCGATTTGTGAGATCTGTTGAAAGTGAGCCAAAACTTTTGTCAGCTGCTCACCAAGTTCGGCGGCTTCTTCGGCAGTGACCTTTAAGCGGGCAAGTTTTGCGATGTTTTGTATTGCTTCAGGATCAATCATGGCGGGCTCCAAATTCTGCTATGCACCTTATCAAATTTAGGCATTTCTTCAAGCTGAAATGCAGTTTCAAGTCTAGCCCTTTTATTGTAAACAGTGTTAAATAAACCCATGTCTGAAAACTCTGTGCAAAAGCGACATCAAAAGCTCAAAGCCCTCATTCACCGCCACAATGAGCTTTATCATACTTTGGACAAGCCTGAGATCACAGACTACGAATACGATCAGCTTTACGCAGAGCTACTTCAGCTTGAAAGCGAAAACCCCTCTCTTGACATCGGCGACTCACCTTCGACACGTGTCGGCGGCGATGCGATCTCGCAGTTTCAGAAGGTGGCCCATCGTATACCGATGCTGTCTCTTCAGAATAGTTACTCGGTTGAAGATATTCTTGAATTCGATGAACGTGTTAAAAAATTCTTACGTTCTGATGAGCCTGTTGAGTACTTAGCCGAATTGAAATTAGACGGTCTTTCAATGGAGCTGGTTTACGAAAACGGTATCTTAGTGAGAGCGCTCACGCGAGGCGATGGCACTGTCGGTGAAGACGTCACCCACAATATTAAAACCATTAAAACCGTGCCTTTAAAATTGAAAACTAAAAAACCACCTGAATTGCTTGAAGTACGCGGCGAAGTCGTCATCTTCAAAAAAGATTTTTTAGAAATGAATCAAGCTTATGAAGAGGCGGGCGAAGACAGTTTTGCAAATCCGCGCAATGCGGCGGCCGGCACTGTACGCCAGCTTGATCCGAAGATTGCGGCCTCTAGACCGCTCAAGTTTTTGGCTTACGCTTTGGGTGAATACAGCGGAATTAGTTTTTCTTCACAACAAAACATCAGCGAGATTTTAAGGGAGTTTGGTCTTCCGGTTCTTGAAAAAAATTTAGTCGTTTGTAGCAATGAGCCGACCCAAATTTTGAAGTATTATGAAAATATCGAAAAGATGCGGCCGGGCCTTGATTTTGATATCGACGGAATTGTGATTAAAGTAAATTCTTTGACTCAACAAGAAGATTTGGGTCTTGTGGCTCGAAGTCCTCGCTGGGCCACGGCGGCCAAATTCAAACCCGAACAAGCAATGACCAAAATTGAAAACATTGTTGTGCAGGTTGGGCGCACCGGCGCCCTTACGCCGGTTGCAATCATGGCCCCGGTTAAAGTGGGGGGCGTCACAATCACGAATGCGACCCTACACAATCAGGATGAAATTGACCGCAAAGATGTGCGCATCGGAGACACGGTTTTTATTCAGCGGGCAGGAGATGTTATTCCTGAAGTTGTTTCGGTTCATTTGCCTGAACGCCCGAAGAATTCGAGTCCCTTTCATATTCCTCTTGAGTGTCCAAGTTGCGGCACAAAGGCCCACCGTGGAGAAGAGGACGCTGTTCTTCGCTGTTTAAACACGAAGTGCCCGGCCAAAATAAAAGAATCTATTAAGCACTTTGTATCTCGCCGGGCGATGAATATGGAAAAAGTCGGCGATAAGTTGATTGAGGCTTTGGCTGACAACGGATTAATTGAAAGTTTTTCCGATTTATACAAATTAAAAAAAGAGGCGCTTTTATCACTTGAGCGCCAAGGTGAAAAATCGGTCGACAATATTTTTAAAAGCATTGAGGCGAGCAGAAAAACAACTTTATCAAGGCTCATTTATTCACTCGGAATACGTTTTGTTGGCGAGCAAACAGCAAAACTGCTGGCTGATCATTTCGTCGAAGTTGAAAAATTTCTGCATGCAACGAAAGAAAGTCTTGAAACTGTTCCGGAAATCGGCCCCAAGGTTTCTTCTGCTATTCTTGAGGCTCTCGAGAATAAAAATTTTATTAGAGAGGTTAAAGAGATTGCTGGATATCTCGAGTTTGAAAAAGCCAAGCGCAACACGGAAGGCCCTCTGTCAGGCAAAAGCTTTCTGGTTACCGGAACTTTGTCGGTCAGGCGTGACGAGGCTCATGAATTAATTGAAACAAACGGCGGCAAACTTTTGTCAGGTGTTTCTTCTAAGCTAAGTTATCTTGTTGTGGGCGATGACCCGGGTTCTAAAGTAGAAAAAGCTCAATCCCTGAATGTTAAAATCATTTCATGGGATGAGCTTCTCGTTCTACTCAAATAAATTTGAAAATTTAAAATTAGATATGGTCGATGATGATATCGCGAGCCATCACAGTTTTGCGGCCATCAGCTTTAGCTGATTCGATACCCTTTGCACATAAGCGCTCGATAGCTTTTGAAAGCTGATCTATCGTTTCCGCCGACGTATTCATTTCGCCTTTTTCTTTGATGTATTTTTTTACTTTGCTCGTAACAACTAAAACTTCAGCCATGATGTCTCCAATCATTTATATTGACACTCAAAAGCGTTACATACGACCTGAGCTAAGACAAATAAACGCTGGTTTTTTGTGCGGCGCACAGTTAACTAGTTGTATTGCGCCGCGACAAAATAACGTTTGTTTACTGTTTAGGTGCTTTAGATTCGTCCACAGTTACGACAACTTCAACGCGGCGGTTCTGTTGACGGCCTGAAGCTGTCGAATTGTCGCCTACCGGAGCTGAAGGGCCCATGCCCAAAGTTGATATCGTTCCCGATGGCATACCACTGTTGACCAGCTGAACTTTAACAGCTTCAGCACGTTTTTTAGAAAGTTCTTCGTTTGTTTTTAAAGAACCTGTGCTGTCTGTGTAACCGTTAATTGTTAAAACATTTTCAGGATATTTTTTCATTATCGCAGCCATTTCAGCTAAATTTGATTTGGCTGCCGGCTTCAAACTTGCTTTGCCGGTTTCAAATAAAATGTCGCTTTTTAGCTTTGAAACAAGGCCTTGCTCGGTACGTTTTGTCTCTGCAACTTTTTCGAGTTCTTTTGCTTGGTTGTCCATACGTTTACCGATGACACCGCCGGTTGCTCCGCCAAGAACTGCGCCGATGGCGGCACCTTTGCTGGCGTTACCGTTTGCATTACCGATTAAACCACCGATTGCGGCTCCCGCAACTGCGCCGATGCCAACGCCTTTTGCTGTATTTGGATTGTCTTTGGCTGTTTGGCAACCAGTTAAAACTAGTGCTGCAGCCGAAGTAACTAAGATTAATTTTTTCATGATATAAACTCCTTATAAATTTGATGTTTGATCAAACTATAAAGATCAGGCCGCGAGATCAAGTCCAATTATTTTTTAGTGCTAAATTGCAACAGTTCAGCTTTGCGTTGCGCCGGGTTTTCGCCCTGGGGGCTGATCCAAACATACATGTTGCGTTCGCTCGATTCTGTGCATTCAACATTTGTAAAAG
>JANPAD010000231.1:0-1680 GCA_031429735.1 Bdellovibrio sp.
TGCGGCCAAGACCACCGCTGAAATTAATGCACGTGACCAATGGGGCAGTCGCGCCAATGGTGCAGCCGCAGTCGAAGCGGGTGATCGCAGTGCAGTTTACTTTGTTCGCGCCGGCACTAAGACGTTTCGTGTTGCGTGTTCAGTCGAAAATGGCTTTTTGGGCGCACACAAAAATAGAAACTGCAATGCGGTTGCGGTTAATGGTGGAGCTTCGGCTCAAACCAACGTTAAAGTTTGCGAGCCTGCCCAAGAAGACACTGAAGAGTTTATTGAAAAGTCGCTACGACGCCGAGAGCGTTTTTTAGATCGCCACCCGCCAAGAAGCAAAGAGGGCTGGATGCGGCTGCGTGCTGGATACGATGCCATGAAACAAAGCTGTTCTTCTCTAATTTCAACTGATCATGGAGCTAAAGACGCTCTGCACGACTTGGGTAAAGAAATTAACGAGAAGCTTGGTGGCTACAACAGAAATAATCGTGGACCCGGCTCAGTTGAACCTGTCGTTGTGTCCGGTCGCTAAAAATTCGATTAACAAATCAGCTTTTTTTTAAGTTCTTCGGCCGCTTTAAAAATGACGGCCTTTCTTTTCGGGTCCATCTTTTCGACGGTTCTGACCATCATTGAAAGCCTTGGGTTCTTTGAGAAAAAAGTTTTATGTTTTTCGATGAAACCCCAATACAACCCGTCGACACCGTCGCACCATTTTTCAGATGCCTTGTAGCCTCCCATTTTGCGGTAGTAATTCGATCCGCAAAAATAGGGCTTCGTCGCGAATATTCCGCCATCGGCAAACAGCGCCATTCCGTAAACATTCGGCACCATCACCCAGTCAGATGAGTCGATGTACATTTCCATGAACCAGCGGTAGGCCTCTTTGGGTTCGACTTCAAGAAGTAACATGAGGCTTCCGACCACCATCAATCTTTCGATGTGGTGGGTATACCCAAGTCGAACTGCCTTGTTAATGGTGTTGTCCAGCGGTGCAATGCCGGTGGTGCCGTCGTACCAGTGATTTGTAAGCATTCCTTTGTGTTTAAAGAAGTTTGAGGACTCTTGCTGTTCCGAAAAGTTTTGATAGATGCCGCGAATGAATTCTCTCCAACCGATAATCTGGCGAATGAAGCCTTCAGTCGATGCAATTGAGATCTTATTTTTCTTGGCATACGCTAAAGTCCGGTCAACAACCTCTTGCGGGGTTAAAAGCCCGGTATTAAGAAACGGTGTCAGCACCGAGTGAAAAACGAAATCATTGTGCGGGGGAATGGCGTCCTCGTAGGGGCCGAAAAAGGCGAACCTTTCTTCGAGGAAGTTTTCAAGCCAGTCAAAGGCCCCGGCACGGTCAACGGGCAACCAAAAACTTTTGGCCGAGCCTGGGTGACTTCCGAATCTTTCTTCTGTCAGCTCAATTACTTTTTTAGTTATTTCAGTGGGCCTAACGCGAGGCACGTCCGGCGGCAAAACCTTGGCGGGCAGGGGCAGTCTGTTTTCGGTGTCAAAGCTCCAGCTGCCGCCCTCGGGTTGAAGATTTTGATCAATCAGAATTTTTAAATTTTTTCTTTGGGCTTCGTAGAAAACTTTCATGAACGGCTTTTTCGAGCGTTTAAGATAAGACTTGAACTCTTCGCGCGTTGTTAAAAACATGGGTGAAGCCCAGGTTTCGCTTTCGATATCATTTTTCTT
>JANPAD010000232.1:0-7297 GCA_031429735.1 Bdellovibrio sp.
TACCCGCCGCCGTGCTTATTTCAGTATGACTGACAACGTGAGCTTTAAAAAGAACGTTTTTTTCATCATCAGCCACGCGGAAAGCATAATCTTGACCATCAACATAGTTGAAGATACGCATATAGAAAATAGCGCTGAACGGATTTTGTGAATAAGGTAAAATTGACCAATTCAGTTTTTTCTCTTCATGACCGCCCTTTTCACTGTAGCGGTGCTCCCAGTAGTCGGCCAATAGCTTTTCATTGTCGAAGTATTCGCGTGCTTCTTTGACTTGTCCAGAGTCATGAATATTTAATTTAAAAGCCAAAGGGACTAGTGTTTCATAATCAACATAGGTCTGCACTTGATCATCGACCGCATAGATTTTGGTGAAAAATGAATTAGATTTGAGGTTGATAAAAAAGTTATACGATTTTTTGCCGTTCACGACTGCAAACGAATTCACTTTCAGCGTCATGGTGCCGGCCGAGGCGCCAAGATAGCTCACATCGTGCGTGACGGTCTCGCCGACGCGAAAAGGGTCCTTCTGTGGTCGGCGTGACGTTCCCAAACCTTCGCTGTTTTCCATTTCAGGCTGACGCACATTCGGGTTCAGAGTTTCGGCTTGAGCTATGTCGCTGCTGACTGCTGCACTCGATTTTTTAGAAGCCGCTTTAACTTTAGCAATTTTCTTGTCAGACGTTTGACCCGCCGCTTTGACCGGGGCTGACCGAGCGGTTCCGTCAGTAGAGGCCGCATTTGATTTCAAATTTTTCGCCGACTGTTTTGGTTTTCTATTTTGTGTTTTTTTAAATTCGTTCAAAGGCTGGGGATCGTTATTCTTTACAACCGTTGAGTCGCCCGACTCAACCAGCACTTTTGTCGGATCTGAAGATTCACCGCTTAAGGTTTCGAGCTTGCTGTCGTCACTTTCGACAATGTTTACTTTTTTTTCAAACTCTGTATTACGAAAAAGAGCCGTTTCTTTTTTATATTTTAAAAAACTGGAACAAGATGTAAAAAACAATAGAGCTGTAATTAAATATTTCATTCGAATGTCTTCCATCGTTTGTGAACCCACATCCAATGCTGCGGATGTTTGGTGATTACGCTTTCGAGGTAGCGGTTGAATCTGTTAGTAACCACTTCATTAGTCTCACTTAGTTCACGGCTCAAATCAATGGCTTCATCAAAATGGATACGAAGCTTGTGGCTGTCATCCCAGTAGGTATAAATCGGGTACACCGGTTTTTGGGTTTTCTTCACAAAGAGGGCTAGGCCGTAGGCCGTGCCTGTGGTTAGGCCGAAGAACTGCGTTTCAACGCCGTAGGGCTTACCCATGAACTGATCCATGACAAAAACGACACCGCGATGTTTTTTTAAGGCCGATAATATTTCAAACGCATTACTTTTGCCGTGCGCATTAATAAACTGCGTCAACGACCGCTCACGTAAACCGAACCAAAAAGAGTCTAGAAACTGATTCGTGAATCGCTTGCTGATAATGGTCGCAGGCTTCACGCGGCGACTGACCACAGCTGCGCCCAAATCACCGCTACCCAAGTGTAACGTCAAAAAGAAAACTCCGCCGGGTTCCTGACGGACTTTATCAATGACATCGGTGCCTTCAAAAATAACGTTCTGATCAATCCACTGATCGGTCAAAGACGGCACCTTCATCACATCAAAAAAACTGCGGCACAAAGCGACCATGCTTTGACGAGCGATTTTTTTTCTGTCATTGAGCGGCATCTCAGGAAAAGCTCTTTTAATATTTTCAAGCATGACCTGACGGCGAATGCGCAGAACATCAAACCATAAAACGGCCAGACACCACGCCATCGCGGCATTGAATGACCAAGGAAGACCACCCATCACGAAAGCCACGAAACGACTAAAGAGCAGACCTAATTTTTGCAATTAAATCCTCCTTCGTTTTTTCATCAACCACGAACGCGTGCCCGACCACATGGACGTTTTTAAGCAGCTCGGCATCGTTTAATTTAATACGGTCTTTAGCAGTCGTAACAAGTTGAATATCTTTATGTTCGTTTTTCACATCCAGAAACTGGGCCATCAGTTTTTTTTGCTCATGAGCCGTGTACTTTTGATGATCGGCCAAAGCAGTTCTTTTGAGAACCTGATATCCCGATTGGGCTAAATCTTGCCAGAATGATTCGGGCCTCGCTAGTCCGCAGAAGGCGTAAAGAGGCTTTTGCTTCGGAACCGGTACAATAATTCGGGTTGCCGCTTTATACACCGATTCTTTTAAATGCGGAATCTGCGCGATAATTTGAGATTTAAGCAAATCAACCTGTTTAACCGAGGCCAAATGAGTCTTTGTTAAAATAACAGCTTGGGCCCGTTTAAGTTCTCCGGCGTATTCACGTTGATAAGCTTCAAAACCCTGAGTTGTGTCGATCAACACTAAATCAAAATTTCTTTTAAGCTTGCGGTGGCTGAATCCGTCATCGACTAAAATGATCTGAGGCTTGTCAGCCAGGGCTGCCATCGCCGTTTCAGTCTTCGATGGCCCGCTCCAAACATTACAATTCTGCAGCTCACTTTGGATTAAGCAGGCTTCATCACCAAATATTTGAGCGGCTTCAGCGCGCTTTAAATCAACCTTCAATGGCGCACTGAGTTCGGTTTTATAGCTGCGGCAAACAACCACCACACGGTATTCAGCCGATAATTCGCGAGCCAGCCAAATAATACAAGGCGTTTTACCAGAACCGCCGAACGAAAGATTTCCTACAGACACAACCGGCACGCCCACATCGAATGCTTGCACCAAGTCGCGGTCGTAGAAAAAATTCTTCAGCCGGCTTGCACCTTGATATAAAAATTCAAGCGGCTTCAGGTATTTCACAAATAATTCTCAATCGAACGGGCCACACGGGCTGTGGCTCCCTTTTCGCCTAGTCGATGCGGCAGTTGCCGCAGTTTTTCGATCACCTGCTGCGCGTATTTTTCATCGGTAATGTAGCGGTCAATTAGTTCAAATAAAGTCTGCGGATTGGCTTGCTCTTGCATACGCTCAGGTACGACCTCTTCACCCATAATGAGATTCACCAATCCGAAATAGCGAACGCCTTTAATTAAGCGACGTGCGATAAAGGCCGTCAACGCATTCAAACGGTACATGATAACCATCGGTTTAAATAAGAGGCCCACCATAAGTGTCGCCGTACCCGAAGCAACCAGCACATAATCAGCCAAGCTGATCATCTTATAAGGGTCATCTTGCAACAACAGATACGGAGACCTGAAGTCTTCAAGACGTTGTAAAATATTTTCTTTCGAAACCGACGGCGCCACTAAAATTGCGACGCGCAAATTGTCGTGTTTCTTCATCAGCATTCGAGCCGTTTCAAGCTGAATAGCAAAATGCTGATGTAGCTCACCCTGTCGTGAACCCGGCATAAGTGCCAGAATTTTTTCATGCGCTTTAATACCGTAACGTTCGCGGTTGAATCCGATTTTAATCGGGTTGGTTAGGTCAGGATTTAATTCATCTAGGAGCGGATGGCCTACAAACTCGTAAGGCACATCGCTTTGTTTGTAGAAATCTTCTTCAAACGGAAACAAGAGATAAACTTTTTTACAGTACTTCTTTATTTTTGCGATGCGGCCTTTTCTCCAGGCCCAGACTTGCGGCGAAATATAATAAACGACGTTAAGTCCGGCGGCTGATAATTTTTTAGCCAGCATCAGATTGAAATCAGGATAATCCATCAGAACAACAACTTGGGGGCGTCTTTTGAGCGCTTCTTCGACTAAACGATTAAACACCGCTTTGAGATCTGAATAGTGTTCAATGATTTCAGCAATGCCGACCACAGCCATGTCTTCAGAACGGCCCAGTCTTTCGAAGCCTTCGGCCTCCATGTCTTTGGAGCCGACTCCGAAATAGCTGAAATCTTTTTTTTCATTCTTCCAGTGCTGTATCAGTTTCAAAGCATAATGCGCACTCGAAGCTTCGGCTGCGATCATCATGATTTGCGGTTTCAATGCGATCTTCCTTCAGCTTGAGCTACCATTTTTTCAACCCACGCCAAAGCCTGGGTGGCTTCCCGCGCAGAAATGGCCGGGGGCTTCGAACCTCTAACCGCTTGTATGAAATGATCAATTTCAAGGGCCAAGGCATCTTGCTTCTCGAGCTGTATTTTTTCAACCGTATGAAACGGATCTTCAGAACTCGCTTTTAAAATTTCAACCTCAAGTGTGGCTGTGTTGACGTAAATAACTTCGGTCGAGCTTACTGCACGGTAATTTCGTACAATTTGCGGTGTAATGCGCGAGTTGTTAATGGTGACCTGTGCGCCGCTTTTTAACTCGAGACGTACCGACACATCGTCAATGGTCGGGCGAATCATTTTTTGTGAACTGATCTGCATATTAATAATAGGGCTTTGAAACAACCACTGCACTAAATCGATATCATGAATGGTCAGATCGTGAAGCACGCTGACATCACTGCCGCGTACTCTGAAAGGTGCCAAACGATTCATCTCAAGATAAGTCACACCCTGAACGCGGTTTTTTAAAAACTGAAAAGCCGGGTTGAATCTTTCGATATGCCCAACAGTCAAAAGCGTTGCGTGTTTTTCGGATAACTCACACAGCTTTTCAGCTTGTTCGAGCGTAGCGGCTATCGGCTTTTCAACTAGAACCGGAATACGGTTTTCTAAGAAAAGTTGAGCTAAATCAAAATGCGCCTGAGTTGCAGCTGCAATCTGGACAAAATCGACTTTGCCAATTAGGTCCGACGGTTTTTCGAATGCGGTCGTTCCGCGCTCGGCCGCAACCTTTTGGGCCTGCGCAAATGAATAGTCGCAGACGCCGACCAAGTCGACTTCGCCATGCGCTTTTAACTTCTGTGCATGAAAGTTACCTAGGTATCCGACTCCGACAACAGCACCACGCAGTTTCATAGTTACTCTTCCGCCGAAGGGCTGGCTGTTACGGCACCCGCTCCACGTGAAATGGCAATTCCACGTTTTGAACTTCTGATGAAATCGACTAAGTAGGCGATGTTTTCAGAAGGATTACATTCAGTTTCAATACGCTGATAAGCTTCTTCAAGACTGTGCGATCCCATAATCACGATGCGAATTGCTTTATGAACATTAGCCACTTCTTCTTTTGAGAAACCTTTACGTAAAAGACCGACTTTGTTCGTTGCGCGAATCAAAGCCCAGTGCCCTTCAGCTCGTGAGAACGGCAAAATATCTTTGTTCACGATACTAGCTCCCGCAACAAAAGAATTTTTACCCACACGGGTGAATTGCGAAAATCCGCAAACTCCACCAATGGTCACCCCGTCTTCAACAACGACATGGCCCGCAAAGTTTGTGTTATTTGCAACGATAACATTACTGCCAATTTTACAATCGTGACCGACGTGCGAATAAGCCATCAGGTAGCAATTACTACCGATGACTGTTGCACCGCTGGCTTTTGAAGTTGCAATATTGAGAGTCGCAAATTCACGAATAACATTGTTATCGCCGATGATGAGCTTCGTCGGCTCTGCTTTATAACTGATATCTTGCGGGGGACCACCGATGACGGCGCCCGGCGCGATATGATTATTTTTTCCGATTTCGACGATGCCATAGCGTGAACCGATGGTGACATGACCTTCAACGTAAGTTCCGCGTCCGATTTTAACGGAGCCTTGAATATTACAGTAAGGTCCGATTTCAACATCTTCTTCAAGCACGACGTCTGAAGAAATAATACTTGTTGAATGAACTTTCATACAACGACCGTACTATTTATCTTTATCGAGAGCTTTAACAACTTCGTCTGTTAAATCAGTAGAAGAATCTGCGTAAAGAACAATCTGGTCATTCTGGTTACTACGGATAACCATATTGTAACCTTGGTCCTTAGAGATTTTTTCGATGACTGATTTGACCTTTTTTACGATGGGCTCAAGTAATTCGTTTTCTTTCTTTTGCAATTCAACTTGGGCTTTTTGCACGTTTTCACGAAACTTCTGAACTTCGCCCTGCAATTCTTGAGAGCGTTTTTGCAAAGCTTCCTCAGAAAGTACTGATTTTTTCTTTTCAATGTCTTCGTTCATTTTATCAAGGTCGGCTTTTTTCTTATCAAGCTCTTTTTGCTTTTTCTCGCCTTCTTTTTTCATTTCTTCTTTGGCTTTTTTGCCGATAGCTGACTGTTCAACCGCCGAGTGCACGTCGACGTAGCCGATTTTAAATTCGGCGTGGGCGTAGGAAGCCACAAGAATAGAAGCCATTAGAACTAACATATTTTTCATGAGTATCTCCTTTTATTGATTAAATAATTAAAACGGTGGTCCGATTGAAAACTCAAAATTCACAGCGTCTCGGTCTAAATCATCTGTCTTCGTCGGCCAGCCCCACTCAAAGCGCAAAAGCCCTAGCGGAGATTGCCATCTGAAACCTACGCCGATGTTGCTGACAAGGCGACTTTCATTGATATCATCTTCAGACTCACCGATATCGTAAAAAACCACACCATTCAGGCCGGCTTCTTTGATAAGCGGGTATTGAAGTTCTGTGTTAAATAACAGATTTTTTGAACCGCCGAAAATCAGCGTCGAACGTCGACGGCGCTCCGTGTCCGAAAGGCTTGGCGAGTAGAATGGATTTCCGTCGTTGGTGCCGATCTGATCGTACCGGAATTGCGAAAACAACCGCTTACCGACCGTGTTTGAGCCGAAACCACGCAAAGAGTAGGCTCCGCCCAGCGGGTTTCGTTTTGTAAACGGCACTGGATCGTCGTTTAAAGACTGTAAATCCGAGAAGAAAAGACTGTTGCGCCAAACCACATCCCAAAAAATATTCTGGTAATAACGCAGCTGAGTTGAGAAAACACCGTACTTCAAATCGCCGCCGAGTCCCGAGTAAAGATACGTGGCATCCGCTAAAAAACCGGCCGAAGGGTTGAGTCGGTCGTTACGGCTGTCATATTCAAGTTTTGTCGTGGTGTAGCTCGAAATACCGCGCGCACTATCGAGGGGAAACAAAAGCGGATCGGTGTAGATGGTGGCAAAAAGATCTGTTTTTTCTATGCCGTAGCCGAGATAGATACGCAGATCGTCGTTCCAGATCGGATGACCGAAGCGAACCGAAGCACCGGTCACACGGTTGTCGTAGTTGATACGTTCTTTATTTTCTTCGTACCGGATGCTGTAACCGGCTGACCATTTTGTATCCAGAAAGTAAGGCTCGATAAAATTGATTGAATAATTCTGACGGTCTTTCGTGGCCTCAATACTGACGCCCAGAGTTTGGCCCAAACCACGGAAGTTGTTCTGCTGGAT
>JANPAD010000233.1:0-2439 GCA_031429735.1 Bdellovibrio sp.
CCGCAAGTCATACCGCTTGAATAAACTAAAATCGCACCCTTCGGCGCCCTCGTAGGCGAATTAGCCAGTTGTGTTTTGTAAGGCTCAGTATCTAATAAATTAACGAAACCATAAGTTTTAAGAGAGTCTTTGGCGCTATAAGCTCGATTGTCGCCAAAGTGGCTTGGAATTAGATTGTTTCCCGGCCCTAGTCGTCCGCCAGTTGAGAGTTGATTGCGACAACTGTAAATGACCCGTCTGCCTCTTATGATGTCTGGCCCGCATCTGTTGGCCATCGCCTCTTTCACTAAACGATAACAATAACCGCGCGAGTGTGCGCTGTGGGCCCTTGCCCAGTCGAGCATACGAGTCACTTCAGGAGAATCACTGTATCTATTAATTTGATCACCAAGTGGACCGGTAAACGGAGTGCGAGGCCCGCCCGGATTTGGCAAAGCAGGTATTGGATGTTCAACAACCCCATCTTCCGAATCCGGAACTAAGTTTTGATCTTCTGTTATTGCGGCCGAGACCTGTGCCAAATCACCTGAGTTTGCAACGGCTGCTGCTGTCGTGCAGGTGGGGCAATTCGGTGTGCCGGAAGCTGTCGTGCCAGCTTCCGTAACGGCTCTTGATTGATCATCAGCTAGGCTTGTAAAATTCGAACGGCCTGACATGTAGATCCATTGCGAACTTGAATTCCGAACATTTGAGTTCGGTGAAGGATCTGTAATTTGAATCCGTGCAGCATAAGAATTGTCACTACGTCTTACTTTTTCTAAAACTCGAAATGTGCTGCCGGTGGTAAGCACGCCTAAGCGGTTACGGACGGTATCATTAAATCGGGGTGTGCTTCTAATAAAATAATTTGCATTAAGCCGGTAGCTTTCAGCCACTGCCAGGTTTGAAATTATAAAAAGTAATACAATTATTAATACTCGTCTCGACATCATGATGAGTATTTATCGGGTCAACATGATGTGAACTTAATTGAGTTGAGTGACATCTGGACGAGCTGTCGGTCTAGTCCGGATTAGAAATCCAAACCGATGAAGGCCTTCAGGTACGTACCGCTCAGATCCACATCTTTTTGACTGCTATCAACCGAGTTGGTGACTTGGCCCCATTTGAAAGACATGTAACCGACTTCAGCGCCGACGACCAATGGAAGAACGATCAGTGGTTTGACTTCAAGCTCTAAACCCAATGAATAAGAGGCAACCGACCCTGGAGTCACATCAACTTTTGTCGAACCGTTTTCTTTAATCGACATGCCGCCGGAGTGGCTTAAGCCGAACGTTGCAATAGGTCCGAAATGCACGATGGTGTCAATTAAACGGTAGTTAACCAGAAATGCAGTGCGATCGTAGTGTAAGTCCGCCTCGATACCGTTACTTGAAGCATTGAGTTTCATGTTTTCGGTGCGTAGACCGAAGCCGAACGGAATAACCGGTAAACTCACAATGACATCTAAACCGAAACCGAATGTCGGTACAATAGCCGGCGCGTTTGATGGCGCCAAACAAGACCCGTTACATATATCTTGAAGACTTTGTTGTGACGCTAAACTGCCGTAACTGAGGCGGGCTTCAAGCAGGGCCCATGCGCTGGCCGGTGCGATAAGTAGGGCTAATACAGTTAGCTTAATAATATTTTTAAACATGATTCACCTCAATTACATTTATTCTATGATGAATCTTTCTCAACAAGCAACGCTTGTCATGATACGATCAAAACAAGACGATGGTCCGTGGCTTTCAGGTCACACTCTTTAAACCGCCTACGGAGCTGTTTTGAAAGAAAAAAATGAACGGTTTATCATTTTAAAGAAAATTAAATACGGCGAGGCCGATTTGATTATTCATGCGCTGGCCATGAACGGGGCGCGTGTTTCTTTCATGGCACGAAGTGCATTAAAAAGTAAAAAGCGTTTCGGCGGCGGAATTCTTGAACCCATGCACTTCGTCACCCTGAATTACAAAGAAAAATCTGACTCGGCCCAAATGAAAACTCTAAATGAGGCAACGCTGATTGAAGACTTCAAAGATATTCGCAGCGACTACGACAAACTCGAACTGGCCTTTTTTGTTTTGAACTGCGTCGGCCATGTCAGCCAAGAGGGCGACTCGAATTCTGAATTTCTTTTTAATCTAACGGGTCATACTTTGCGCGCCATCGGTTCTTCGAATCACTTAAGGGTATTGCGCCTTCATTTCTGTCTAAAATTTCTGTATCAACAAGGTGTTACGGCTATCGATCCGTGGATGCATCCATTTTTAAAAGAAAACCTCAGCAGCTCTGAAGTCATGGCACAAGACTCTGATATTCAAGAAATAACTGAGACTTATCTCGATTCAATCGAGTCGCTGGTTATTCAATATATCAAAACAGCAGACTCAGGTTACGGGTAAAACATTACGCGATTATTTTTATTTTTTTAAGCGGGTGAGTCTCTTCAAC
>JANPAD010000234.1:0-2794 GCA_031429735.1 Bdellovibrio sp.
GCAAAAAATTAAAGACAATGCCGTTTCGACGCTTGAACAAGTTCCACCGCTTTTATCAAAAAGCTTTGTTTCAAACTTTACTTTAAAACACGGACTGATGACCGATGAAAAAGGCGCACTTGTTCTAGGTCCGCGTGGTCATTTGCCCGAAGCCGACGTGCCGGGGCTTGGTATGCACTCTGAACCGCTGGCGCCACGCGCTTTTGTGTTTGATCCCTACAGCGCCTTTATTATTTCGTATAACGGCGGCAAAAAGTCAGACGGGGTAACACCTCAGCAGGGTGGTGATGACCTCGACACTCTGAGTTTTGATTTTAATACCAAAACTTTTCAGTTGTCCAAAATAGCGTTTCCGCTGCAGATCCAGGGTCAGGCCGTGCTCAGCACGCAGAAGTGTTCGCTTTGTCACGGTGATAACGGCCGGCCTATTTTTTCAATGTATCCGGATTGGCCGCGCTTTTACGGTTCTGATAACGACGAGCTCCGGCTCGGACAAGAGCCTTTAAGTCCAGAAGACCCGCCGTCGAATTTTGCGGGAGCGGATGCAATGACGTTGAAGCGGCGCTCGGTTCAGTTACGCGAGTTTGGTTTTTTTCATCAGTTTAAAGATGAGGTGGCGCCACATAACCCGCGCTATTCTGCACTGTTCAGCAGCGAAGCATACGGCGTTCATAATTTTGCCGAATCCAACAGTGTTTACCGTGAGTACCCGTACCGTTCAGATGTTGAGCAGCCAGGGCAAGAGCTTGATGCCAGTTCGGTTTCACGTTCGTTCACTCGACGTGCTGGGTTACGGTTTAACTTATTAACCAGTCGGCTGTTGGTGCAGCAGGTGGTTCGTAAAATTGAAACTCATCCGCGCTTTTCACAGTACGGAAACTTCTTCGTTTACAATATGATGCGCTGTGGAGTTGAAACTGCAGCGAGCGGCACACCGGCGACCGTCATGCAAAGGTGGAATACTCCGATCCTAAGCACGTTGAAAGAAGTCGAAAGCGCCAAAAGTATTCGCTATTCGAAATGGAATGTTCAGGCCGTTGACGACACCCAAAGGCTATTGCCGCACGGATCTTTTGCTTTGCCAGTGGTCAACGGTGAAAAAAAGTTGAGTTTACGTGAAAGTGGCAAGCTTTTGGATTACGGGCAGAACCTCGCACTTTTCGATCTGAAGATTAACGATATTGATATGCGCTTCACTTACTATCACGATTCTTATTTACCTGAAAATTCGTACAAAGACTTATGTGCAGGGTCTGCTGGTAAGCACTGTGGTGATCAGGTTATGCAGGTGGGCTATTTGCAGAACTCGTACTTCAATTCTTATAATGACGGTAGCACGACCATGGATGAACATCTAACAGCTGAGCTACTAACAGTATTAAGCCGAACAAATACAGAATTGGCCAATTACCTGAAACTTCGCGGGCCATTCGCGATTCGTGGCCTTTTGAATAAGTATGCCGGTGCTACTTTTGAAAAGCGTATGGTTTATGACCGTGAATTTTTCACGCAAATGGATGCGTATTCGAAGTGGTTCAGTTTGCCTTACCCAATGGAAGCCGGCTTTAAAGACGATCACGACTCGCTTTTTAATCTTCATCACAGGGCGCCATTTTCAACGAATTATCGTGAGTCCTATGAAAATGTCTGCGGTCTGCTGAAGAAAAAATTGATGACGCCGTAATTAAAAACGGTCAACATTGAATATGTCTTCTTTTGCCGGCCGCGATCTCAAATTAACATTGTTAGAGGCTTCCGATCAGCTTGGGGTCTCGTCAGGGACTTTACGCAATTGGGTTCGTTCGGGCCTTCTACGGGCTCGAAAAACCGGCCTGCAAACTTTCTTTGACCGAAACGAAATTAATCTTTTTCAAAAAAAAATAAAATCAGGCCAAATATTAAAATTAAGAAAAAGAGCTAACAAAAATATCTCTGAGAAGACGCACGGCCATGCAGAACTGCTTTTAAACAAAGAAAACGAAGGGCTTCTCGTTCAGCTACTCAATAGAAATTCGAAAAGCCCACAACACATATTGCTAGCTATTTACTTGGTGCAACTGATAAAGCAGGGTCTTTGTCGTCTCGAAAAATCCGGTTTGAAGTTCAAAAATGAACAGCTTAAAAAAGAAATTTCCGAATGGGGCCTCAATCTTAATTCAACTGATTTAAAATCGAAGTTATATGAAATTCAAGAAAGCTCACTCGATTTTTCTGATCATTTACTAAGCTACGCTTATCAATACATGAGCCGCATTGGAGAAAAGCAAAAAGCCGGTGCCTATTACACGCCGACTGGAATCATTCAAAAACTGATGAACTCGGTCATGAAACAGCCAGGAACTTTATTAGACCCTTGTTGCGGCAGTGGCCATTTTTTAGTGGAAGGTTTGCAGCACCTCAGGGCCATGGGTGTTGATCAACCTTGGAGTTACATCTACGGTTCTGATCTTGATCTGAACGCTGTGCGTGTGGCGCGGGCTCATTTAACTTTGGCTTCTGCTGGTCAGGCGGACTCGTTAGGGCAGATTCGGCATCAAGATGCACTGCTTGAATCTGCGTGGAGTCTGAAATTTAAGTACGTACTGACAAATCCGCCTTGGGGCGCAAAAATATCTCAGAGCGATCTGGCAAAGTTAAGAAAGAAATATCCGATGCTGAAGTCGGATGAATCTTTTTCATTTTTTATTTTAGCTGCACTTAAACATTTAGAATCGAACGGGCAGTTGGGCTTTGTTCTGCCGGATTCATTTTTAAATGTTAAGACCCACGCTGATATCCGTAAAGAGTTGCTGAC
>JANPAD010000235.1:0-3193 GCA_031429735.1 Bdellovibrio sp.
AATCACCTCATTTATCATGTGCCTTTCCGTTGCACACGCGGCTCCTCAAGCTGAAGACGACTTCCTTAAACTATTCAACGCTTCTAAACCGCTGATTGCTGCGGTTATGGTGAGTGCGGATGAAAAGTCTGCTGCCGAAAATGAAAAAGCAGCTCAATGGGCGCTTGAGCAACTTAAAATTGCCGAAGACGGCGGTATGCAGGGTATTCTGATTGAATTCCGTGGCGGTGAAATTTTAAAACCGGCCATCACCAAAGAAAAATACAAAGCGATGCTGAGTATTTTGAAACAAGTAACGGCAAAGGCCACAAAGGTTGTGGTTGGTGTTGAAATTCTTTGGCATTACCCTGAAGAAACTCTGAAAATTGCAAAAGACGGTGGAGCTAAATTCGTGCGTATCGATTTCTTTTCGGACAAAGTCATCGCCGATAAAACTGAAGTGCCTATCAATCCCGAAGCACTCTTGAAATACAAAAAGAAAATTAAAGCCGACGGAGTCTTTCTGTTAACTGATATTCAGGTGAAATACTCTGAGATGATCGACAAAAATATCAATATTGCGCAGTCTGCAGAAACCGCAATCAAAAAGGGCAGCCAAGGATTAATCGTCAGCGCTGAAAAGTCAGGTTCGGCTCCGTCAAAAGAGCGTATGGCTCTGGCCCGTAGCGGGATTAAAGGTAAAACTCCACTCCTGATCGGTTCAGGTTTTTCAGTTGCCGTGGCCAAAGATATCGTTCCTTTGGTTGATGCAATTATCGTCGGAACTTCAATTTCGGTTAAAACCGGTGGTCCTTTGTTGCCTGAAAAAGTAAAAGAGTTGGTCGAAATAGTTAATAAACTGAAGACTCAGTAACTATTTTTTAAAGAGGTCATCAACAACACGTTGTGCACCGTAAACATTTTTGAGAGCCTCAACGATTGCCTCACTATGAACGGCCACCGCTCGGTTCACGCGTTCATCAAAACCGTAATCTCCACCCAAAGACTGAATATTTCCGTCGAAAATAAGGCCGACCACTTCGGCATCTTTGTTGATAACCGGCGATCCTGAATTGCCACCGATAATATCGTTGGTCGAACAGAAGTTAAATGGTGTTGTCATTTCAACCTTGTTTTTAGCGTTCAGCCAAGAGTCAGGCAATTTGAATGGGTCTCGCCCCGTGTGACGTTCATAGGCGCCTTTAAACTGAGTCACTGGTGTGACGGAGTGGCCATTTTCTTCGTAGCCTTTAATTTGTCCGTAAGAAACGCGAAGGGTAAAGGTGGCGTCTGGGTAATTCTTGTCTCCATAAATCGCAAAGCGAGCTTTACCAATTTTTTCGCTATTCTTCTTGATGCGTGTATCGATTGTATCTTCAAGTTTGGTGCGCAGTTCACGCGCAAAAGGGTCGACCAGTAAAGCCATTTTAATGAACGGATCATCTGAGGCTTGAATGGCCTCAAGTCCGCCTTCAAATAATTTTTTACGTAAAGCGACGTCACCTAGTTTGGTTTTCGAAATCATATTTTGAGCGATTTCTTCAGGAGATTGCTGGCCAAACAAAGTTTTAACAAATGGGTTATCAGCGCCGAGGCGTTCTCGCACCTTAGTCAGCGAGTAAGTCATCAGGGTTGTTTCAAGTTCGTTGTAAATAGGCGCTGAAGAGAATAGACCTTGCTTCAGTTCGGGAAGGGCTGAGTCACGGTATTCGCGTAAGCGGACCCCGTTTTCTTTTTTCAGCTCTGTTGCTGAACGGACCAGTGTGCGCGCGATTGAAAAATAGCGGGTGCCGAAATTGGTGTTTTCGGTGTTGTTCAGGGCTTTAAAAATTTTACGAAGTTCGGTGTACGAATCTGCAATTTCACTCCAGGCTGAGCCGTATTGTTTTTTCAATGCGGGTTTGGCGTTTACGGCAGCAATCAATTTTTTCTCATCCGCGATTTTACTGTCGAAGAATTTTTCATCTTGCAGAGCTTTCAATCGACCGTACATACCTTTGTAGCTATTTTCGATTCCGAACAGGAGACCGGTCGAAATACGTTTTTGCTCGGCGCCGCGTTTTTGAAACTCAGTTAGAACTCCGCGCAGTTCGGCCAAGTTAAGTAGGCGGTACATGAGTTGTTCGTCGCGTACAAACTTCAGTTGCGCAATAGTTAACAGGCGTGACGTGCCGCCCGGATGACCGGTCACGAAGCTGAGATCGCCTTCTTTGGCCGGAGTTTTTGACCACTGAAAATAATGAGAATTAACCAAAGGCTTATCTTTTTCGTAAACGCGAAGCATCGCCATATCGAGGTCGTAACGTGGAAAATTAAAATTGTCAGGGTCGCCGCCGAAGAAAGCAATGGCCATTTCGGGAGCGAAAACCAATCTCACATCTTGGTAACGTTGGTATTGATAAAGGTGGTATTTGCTGCCTTGAAACAGACTGACAACATCGCAGCGGCTCAGTTCATTACCAGCAGAACACTCTTTTTCAATGGCAGCCATTTCAGATTTCAATTTGTCATTGAACGCTTTGCCATCGAGTTTGTCAGTGGCTTTGCCAAGACGTGCGGTCACATCTGTGATGTTGACCAAGCGGTTAATTTCAATTTCGGGACATTTGATTTCGTCGCCTTGGGTTTTGGCGTAGAAGCCAGTTTCAATAAAATCTTTCGATGGAGTTGAAAGTTGTTCGATACACGAACTGGCGCAGTGGTGATTTGTTAAGACCAGTCCGTTGCTTGAAACGAAACTTGCTGAACAACCTCCGGCTAAACGGGCCGAAGATAAACGGGCATGATCCAACCATTCAGGAGTGGCGTTAAAGCCATATTTTTGTTTGACCTGTTCGGTCGGAAATTTATTAAAAAGCCACATGCCCTCATCGGCATGGACTGTTGATGCAGTCAAAGATAGGGTGATAAATAAAGTGCTGAAGAGTAAATTGAATAGTCCTGATTTCATAAAACCTCGCAGGCCATTAAGTTACCACGAGGTTTTTTGTTGTCAAAAAATTAAGGACGAATCAAACTGCGCGCACGGTCGCGAATCTGACGGTTGTAGCTCTCTTGTAAAGAGCCCGTCGGCGAAGCTGAAAAGCGGCGGTTGTATTCGTCTTGCACTTGCCATAATTCTTGTTGTGACATCGAGTAAGACTGCTGCGAGAAGCGTGAGACCGCTTGATTGTAAGCATTACGGCGGATTTGGTTGTAAACCGATTCTTTCAAT
>JANPAD010000236.1:0-2414 GCA_031429735.1 Bdellovibrio sp.
TTATCGAGACCTATGTTGACGAAGAGGTTTCGATCGGCGATTACGTTTTATCCGGCGGAGAACTGCCGGCTTTGGTTTTTGTGGAAGCCATTTCAAGGTTTATTCCCGGAGTGCTGGGGCAGCTTGAATCTGCAGAACAAGACTCTTTTCAAAACCAATTACTCGAAGCACCTCAGTATACGCGACCGCAAGTTTGGAAAGATATGAAAGTGCCTGACGTTCTTTTGTCCGGCCATCACGGAAAAATTTCCGAATGGAAACGGGCGATGGCCGTGAAACAGACCCTTGAAAAACGTCCGGATCTGTTGAGTGAAAACGAACTGACCCCCGAACAAAGAAAACTTCTCAAAGGGTTGAATTCATGAAACGTAAAGCCCCTTTGGCCGTAGGCCTTCTTCATTATCCGACGCGTGACCGCACCGGCGATACCGTGGCTACGAATATTACGAACTTTGATATCCATGATATTGCGCGCGCGTGCCGTGTTTACGGAGTTGACCAGTATTATCTGGTGCATCCGATACCGGAACAGCTGATGTTTGTTGAACGGGTTTTAGACCACTGGAATATCGGTGAGGGGTCCAAATTTAATCCGATGAGAAGCACGGCTCTTCGAGATGTCAGAACTGCTGCAAACGTTCCCGAAGCCCTTAAGAACTGGGGCTTCCCAGAAGCTCAAGTGACCATTACCAGCGCTCGCCAGGTAGAAGGTCAGAAAAAATTTACATTCAAAAGCTATCGCGAACTGCTTGAAACTACTGAAGAACCGCAGTTTTTAGTGTTCGGAACGGGCTCCGGGTTAACGCAAAGCTTCATCAGCAGCTGCCAGGGGGTACTGGAACCCATTAAAGGCGCATCGAAAGATGACTACCGGCACTTAAGCGTTCGATCGGCCGTCAGTATCTGTCTTGACCGTCTGTTAGGGCTATGATAATTCATATTCTCTCTAAAAAAAGTATTAGATATAAAAGGTGATTATTATGGCAAAAGCGGCAGCAAAAACAGCAAAAGCAAAATCAACAAAAGTTAAAACAGCTTCTACAGGCAAAGATACGAACCTTGTTCGTCGCGTGACTGCCAAGGCACCAAATACTAAACTGGGTTCATTCGGCCCGGGCGACACCGTGAACGTTTACGTTAAAGTAACTGAAGGCGAAAAAGAGCGCGTTCAGCTTTACAAAGGTGTTGTTACTAAAGTTCAAGGTCATGCTCACAGAACTTTTACAGTTCGTAAAATTTCTGCAGGTATCGGCGTTGAAAGAACTTTCCCGTTCAATTCTCCTGCTATCGATTCTGTTGAAGTTGTGGCTCACGGTAAAGTACGTCGCGCTAAACTTTACTACTTGCGTGATCGTGATGGTAAAGCTGCTCGTATCGAATCTGAACTGGCTACTCCTCAATCCACTAAAAAATCTGCAGCCGTCGCTGCAGAGTAATTTAATCCAAATATGAAATCAGAAGGACTCGACTTGAGTTCTCTTAAAGCCCCGCTTATCGGAATTGATGAGGTGGGGAGAGGCTGTTTGGCGGGACCTGTGACCGCTGCGGCAGTTATTCTTAAATCTAATCACGGCATTGAACGATACCAAGACTCTAAAACAATTCAAGAAGAACACCGCGAAATCATTGCGGCCGAAATTTTACAGAATCATCACGTCGCCATCGGGTGGGCCACAGTCGAAGAAATCGACGAACTTAATATTCTGCAAGCGACGTTTCTGGCCATGACCCGCGCGGTAGAATTACTGCAGGTCAAGTCGGGTACCATTCTGGTCGATGGCCGTGATAAAATTCCGAATCTCGTCGGCTTTATTCAGCGTCCTGTTATTCAGGGCGATAAAAAGGTGAGAGCCATTTCTGCAGCTTCTATCGTTGCAAAGGTGGCGCGTGATCAGTTTATGAAAGATCTGGCCAAACAATTTAATGAATACGGATTTGAAAAACATAAAGGCTACGGGACACTTTACCACCGGCAGCAAATTCAAAGAGTCGGTCCATGCCAGTGGCATCGCCAAAGCTTCGGCGGAGTTAAAGAATTCGTCCGCCCTTAATATTCGGTCGGGCTTAGCGGCTGAGTTGCGAGTTATAAAATTATTGGAATCAAAAGGTTGGAAGCTGGTATTTCAGCGTCTTAAAACAAAAATTGCCGAAATCGATTTAGTCTTTGAGCGAGATGAAAAAATAGTTCTCATCGAAGTCAAAAAACTTAACGATGATTGGCGTGCATTCCAACGCTTGCATCCGCAGCAGCAGCTTCGGTTGCAAGCGAACTTAGTATTGTTTTCCCAAAAGTTCAAAAAATATAGAATAAAAGCCTTTGTCGCGTGGGTGCGGGATCGTAAGCCTATCGTCTTTGCCGAAATAGGTTAAAATAATATTAAAATGCGACGACAACGCCGGCGGCGGCGCGCACG
>JANPAD010000237.1:0-2577 GCA_031429735.1 Bdellovibrio sp.
GCTTCACTTAATGCAATGTAAGCTGCAACCCGGCCATAGAGGTAACGTCCCTCAGTTTTAATTTCTTGTTTTGAGTAAAGAGCTAAAAATTGCTTGTAGGCTTCTATTGAAAATTGCTTAGTCGATTCGGCCTCTTTCGGGCGTTTTAAAGTTAGCCAAGCCTCGTTTTCATTGACCAAGTTGTCCGATGGAGAAATTGATCGGGCCTTAACGATAAAATCCTGGGCGACTCCGTAGTTTTGTTCTTTCTGCGCAAGCCAAAACTGAATCAACTCAGTCTGCATACGTTGATCTTGACTGAAAGTCGCAAAGCTCTTGAGCGCTTTAACTTGGTCATATGATAAATTGCCGGTTTTCTGCAAAATCGGAAAAATATCGAGCATCTTCGGGAGAATTTCATTTCGTGTCGCTTCCGGTAAGTTGAAAAACTTTTCAGCGGATTTTTCATAGAGCCCCGCTTGTTTTAAACGCGTGACCTGGATGGCTAAATCCTCTTCTTTACGGACTTCGTGTTTCTGCTGGAAATAATAGTATCCGCCGTAACCGCCGCAAACAAAGATAACCAGCGCGACAAGGGCCCATTTAATTTTAGTTGAGAAACTGTTCATTTTTTTCTGAACGGCTACGTCCGATTGAACACCGTACAATTTAGCCTTTTCAGTCGCTCTCGGTATCGAACGTTCGCTCCGGGCGAATACCGTTTCGTTCACGACTTCGATGTCGCGCGGGCTCGGCAATGAATCATCGTATTGGGCTGTCAGATCTGATTTAGTTTTTTGCAGAATTTCATCCGGTACAAAATTGCCGACATGAGTAGACGATAGATTCGCCGTGTTTGTCATCTGCCCATTGGTCATGTTTTGCGTACCGGTTACCGATGTGTTCTGGAAAGTTTTAGTGCTCTCTTGTTTAGCGTCTATTTCCTGGCGGATTTCTTCAACTATGTTTTTAAATTCAGGATTTTCACGGATATACAGCCAGCGAATTTCAGGGTCGCGAATTTCATCAATAATGGAAATTTGTCTTTTACGAAGCAGGTCAAGAACCTCGTCAAACCCGAGCGGCCCCATGATTCTGTTTTCAGATTTAATAAGCCATTTTTTTTCAGAGTTTTTATCTAAATACATACTCACCTAATGTTTGAAATGACGTAAGTGTGTTAGGACCATATTAATCTTCCGAGCCTGAGCCGCTTCAATAACGGCCGCATCCTGCACTGAGCCGCCTGGTTGCAAAACCCATTTAATTCCGGCGGCCGCAATTAAATCAACTGAATCCGGAAACGGAAAAAAGGCATCACTGACTAACACGGCCTGATCCATTTGAAGATCAGAGCGAGTTTTGAATTCATGAAGTCGTTGAACCGCTAGTTGAACGGCATCAACGCGATTAACTTGACCCATACCAAGACCCACGGTTTGACCGTTGACCACAATCGCGATGGCGTTGCTTTTTAAAGAGCCGGCGACGGCGTCTCCGAAGACCATAGTTTTCATCAGACTATCATTCGGTTTTTCGCCTAAGAACTGCCAGTTGTCCGAACGGAATGAATCATTCTGTTGTCGTAGCACCCCGCCGGCTATTGAACGAAGCTGCGCTTCTTTCGTTTGGGTAGAGTCGGGTTTGTTTTGTAATTGCGGCCAACTGAGCAACCGCAGATTTTTCTTAAAAGCGAAAAAACTGAGAACCTCAGGTTCAAACTCGGGTGCAACAATACATTCAAGAAAAATATTTTTAAAAAGTTCGGCCGTTTTCAGATCAACTTTGCGGTTAAAGGCGATAATGCCGCCGAATATGCTTTTAGGGTCTGAGTCGATGGCTTTACGGGCGGCTTCGGATAAATGCGAATCAACAGCGGCACCACAAGGATTATTGTGTTTGACGGCGACACAACCCGGCTGCTCAAAGTGCCGCACTAACTGAGTGCTGGCTTCGAGATCAAGTAAATTATTATAAGAAAGCTCTTTACCCTGATGCAAAACGGCCTGCGCTAAGTTCAGTTTCGATTCAATTGGGTTTTGATACCAAACCGCTGTCTGGTGCGGATTTTCACCGTAGCGTAAGCTTTGTTGTCGCTTTAAGGGTAAGTTTAAATATTCGAAGTCGGCGACATCCTCACCGAGCTTCTGAACGATAAGGGCATCATAATATGAGGTCAGTGAGAAAACTTTCAAAGCTAACTTTTTACGATCGGACTCTGAAAGCCCTCCGCTTAAAATTTTTTGCTGAACCCAGCCGTAATCATTGACCGAGCAGATGACTGCGACCGACCCGTAATTTTTAGCCGAGGCTCTTAAAAAGCTTGGGCCGCCGATGTCGATATTTTCAATTAAATCTTCGAAAGTGGCTTTTCCATTTAAGGCGGTTTTTTCAAACGGGTACAGATTCCCGATGACCATGTCGAACGCTTTCACCTGATGCTGCGCCAGCTGCCGCATGTGCTCGGGATTTTTTTGATCCGCCAGCAGACCCATGTGAATAAACGGATGTAATGTTTTAACTCGGCCATCGAGCACTTCAGGAAACTGCGTTACTTCGGAAACTTCAGTCACCGGAATACCATTTTTTTTTAAATAT
>JANPAD010000238.1:0-7691 GCA_031429735.1 Bdellovibrio sp.
GATTTTAGTGCCCGTGCCGGCGCGTGTGATAATCGTTTTGATTTCGTGCGGAGTTAAGTTCTGCGCTTCATCCACAATCAAGTATTGCTTCGGAATGCTGCGACCACGGATGTAAGTCAGCGGTTCGATATTCAACATACCTTGATTGATCAGCTCTTGCGCACGGCCTGCCGCTTTTTTGTCGGCACCCATTAAGAACTCAACGTTATCGAAAATCGGCTGCATCCACGGATTCAACTTCTGTTCAATATCACCTGGCAAGTAACCGATATCACGTCCCATAGGGAAGATCGGACGAGAAACCAGCAAACGCTGATAGCGGCCTTCATCCAGAGTTTTAAATAATCCGGCTGCGATCGCGAGCAATGTTTTACCCGTACCGGCTTTACCAACCAAAGACACCATCATGCAATCATCATTCAACAAAGCATCAAGCGCGAAACTTTGTTCAACGTTACGGGCTGTGATACCCCAGATGCTGTCCGGTGGATTGATCAACGGCACTAAAGCATTGTCTTTCCCCGAGAAGCGGCCAATGGCTGAATGATTCGGATTCGAAGAATCTTTTAAGATCACGTATTGATTTGAATAAAGTTTGTTATCCAAAGTTAAACGTTTTTCTTGATAGAATTTATCGATCTGCGAAGGATTAACAGTAATTTCAAGATAACCTTCGTACATGCTCTCTTGGTTATTGTCTGAATTGTCGTAATCTGTCGCGTAGATTCCGTAAACGTCGGCTTTAATACGTAAATTGATATCTTTTGAAATCAATTCGACTTTTGCGCGCGGATGTTGTTTTTGCAGAGCTAATGCCGTGCTGAGAATGCGGTTATCGGCCTTGGTCTGATCAAGCTCAGTGCCGATGCCGTTAATTCCCATGTCGGTGGTAATGTAAACGTAAGTTTCATGATTATCAATTTGCACGCCGTTCGCA
Source organism: Bdellovibrio sp. (assembly GCA_031429735.1). Lineage (GTDB taxonomy): Bacteria > Bdellovibrionota > Bdellovibrionia > Bdellovibrionales > Bdellovibrionaceae > Pseudobdellovibrio. Next base: position 938 of record JANPAD010000238.1, read on the forward strand.
AGACTGCCCTTGCCGCGAAGAACGTCGACGAAGCGGCTGAACTGACGCGCATTGCGCCCGTTTTCGCCTTGGTCACGTTTGAATTTATCGACTTCCTCGATAACCGCAAACGGAATATGAATATCGGCATCACCAAACTTAAGCAAAGCAAACGCATCGAATAGAATAACATTGGTATCAAGAACAACTTTACGACGTTTCGGTTTGGCAACTTTATCCGACAATGAGACCTCCATAGTCTTGAATTATTACAGGTCATTCTTGACCTATATTAATTCGACATTAGTCGAGGTCCAAAGTCACATTATTTATGTGTTATGGGCAATAAATCGACGAGTGCTGCTCGCCGATCTATAACGATAAAGTTGGTAACTTTTGACTGATTTTTAAGAAATTTTCGGAGCCATCAAGTCGCCTTCGTCTTTTTTAAGACCAAGGCTTACTGTTTCGATGAACTTAACGAAGTGCTGTAACGCAGCGTTATTTTCAGCAGACTTCAAAAACTCAGTCCCGTGGCGGGTTACACCCTCGGTTTGCTCTACTGTTGTATGCTTGATTTTAACGGCAATCGGAAAATAAGTTTTATGGTTCAGATACACCCGCATCTGAATTTCTTCACCCGCCTTGAACGCCCCTTGTTCAGTCTCAAGATCGAATGAAATACCAAGATCAGAGATATCGTAAATAGCCACGCGGATCAGACCTTTTTCGGGCAAAACCACCATAGCACTGACGAACTCAGATAAGATCGTACGTTTGATATGTCGTCGCTCATGAAACAGGATCTGCCTTTTCTGCTCATCATAGTTCATGATTTGAGCCGGTTTATCGGCTTGCGAATTGTAAGTCACTGTTTTCATACGAGAAGTCATATCAATTACTTTGCCCATTAAGCCCCCACGCTATTGCAGACACCCTTCTTATCGGACGTTAAGTGTTTCAACTTGAGCGGTTTAGGTCACATTAAGCATGGCTACGACCCTGCTTTGGGCTTGAGACTGTTTCGTTTTAAGACTACATTAACCGCGTGAAACAACTCGTGTTTTTTGTAGCCACTAGCTTAATTTTGCATCTGTTGGTGACGAGCACGACCCTCTATTGGGCTGACAGATTCGCCATTCTGGACGAACAACAAAAACCCACCGAACTTGAAGTCATCAACCCCAGCGATCTTGAACGAAAAATAGAAAAAACTCGCCAGATGATCAAGCAGCTGAAAAACACAGTTCAAAAAATGAAAGAAAATAAATCAGAAGCGGCTTTCGAATCAGAACAAACCCAACGTTTTGAAAAACAAACACAAGCGGCTCAACTGGGTTTGACTCGCAATTCAGCCGCCGGTGTTCTGAACAATAAAAGTTTAATGGCGGCCAATGAAGAGGCCACCAAAGAAATGATCAAACGTCAAAAATCTGAAGACGGAGACTTACCTGAATTTGAGAAAGTACGCCGCCAGCAGCCCCAATCTCAAACAACGATTAACGCCCCGGCCGCGATCAGCGTGCAACTGCCGAACGAAATCCAAAGATCCAACGCCACAAATCTCAACACCGACGCTAGCACTTTCTATTCTTTCTACAGCCGAGTCGAAGAACTTTTTTATGTGCGCTGGGTTGAACGGGTCAATTACTACTGGGACCGTATCAGTCTCGATTACAAAAAAAATGTTTTATCCGGTCATGTTTGGTCAACCGAGATTGAAGTGTGGCTCAATGCCACCGGAGAGTTTCATTCAGCTTACATTCGCAAAGCTAGCGGTTATAAACCTTTTGACGACGCCACTATTTACGCCTTCAGAAATGCCCAGTTGTTTCCAAATCCACCTAAGGCTAAAGTCGAGCCCGATGGTTATGTTCGCCTAAGGTACAGATTTAACGTCAACATAACGCCGTAGCCTGACGGATACGCTAAAATAAAAGCTGTGAAACGACACTTTTATTTACCGTTATTATTGCTGCTCTTTATAGGCGGACGAGCTGAAGCGCTCGCAACCGAGCTGGGCCTTACTTATGGCTATCAGAAAAAAACTTTTAATGCGACGAACTTTTACCAAACCGAATCTAAAGCGGCCTCTCTGTCGATTTATTTTCTTGAACGCATGGCACTTGAACTGAGTTACACGGATTCGTTCTACGAAAGCCATGAATCCGACAGCAACTCGACTCGCATCGTTCAGCAAAGCAGCCAGTTCGCTGATGGCTCACTGGTTTTCATGTTGCTCACCAAGGGTACCCCGGTGCAACCTTACATTAAGGGCGGCGCCGCTTACATCACCAAAAGACAGACGATTAAATACGAAAATGCCTCGGCCATTGATATCCCGGTCTCAACCGGCTGGGCGCCAAGCTATGGTGCCGGTCTTAAAATTTTACTGACTGAAAAATTTTCGGTGAAACTTTCTTATGATGTCGTGCAAACTCCGTTAAGCGACGGTACCAATTCCGATGACTCCACCTTTCGCGCAGGCTTGAGCTGGTATTTGTAGTGAAACGTCTTGCGCTGTCGATGTTATTTGTAGTTTTTTTCTCGGGCTGTCAGTTGGGTTACCTGATGCACATCAGTTACAACCATTTAGGTCTACTGACTTCAACCGAAAGCATCGAGAACGCCCTCAAATCCGACAAGCTGACGGAAGAACAAAAAAATAAAATTCGACTTACTCAAGAAGCCAAACAATTTGCCTACGACAAGTTAGGCCTGAAGCGCTCGAACAACTACTCTAAGTTTGTCGATCTGAAGCGCCGTTACGTCACCTACAACGTAACCGCCTCCGAGAAATGGAAATTCGAACCTTACTTGTGGAACTTTCCGATTATCGGCAAGGCGCCGTACAAAGGTTTCTATAATGAACAAATGGCAAGCGACGAAGCCTCCGAAATGCAAAAGAAAGATTACGACACCAATCTTCGTGGTGTTTCAGCTTACTCAACATTAGGTTACATGACGGACCCTTTGCTGTCTTCAATGCTGAATTATTCAGACTACGGCTTAACGAATACAATTATCCACGAGCTAACCCACACAACTTTGTTCATTAAAGATAATGTCAATTTCAATGAACGCCTTGCCGTCTTCGTCGCCAACAAAGGAACTGAAATGTTCTACTTGCAGCGCGAAGGCCCTGACTCGACAACGCTTAAGCAAGTGCGGCTTGAGAATGAAGACGATAAAATGTTTTCAGAATTTATTACCGGTGAAATTAACTCACTTAAAAAATGGTACACTGATTTTGACCACTCTAAAAATCTACCGCCGTCCGAAAAAGAAGCTCTCCGGCAAGAACGTCTGAATCAGATTTCACAACACTTTGATCATGAATTAAAGCCGCGCCTCAAAAGCAAATCTTATGACCGCATTTTTTCGCACAAGCTCAATAATGCCGATTTGATTGATTATAATACCTACATGAAGAGTCTTGATGTGTTTGAAATCGTTTACCAAAAAGTCGGCGCGACTATTCCGGCATTTCTCGAAAAGTGCAAAGAGCTGAACAAAGTTGACGATGCCGAAGCCGAACTGACCCGCTTGTCACAAATGGAAAAACTCTAAATCTGTCATCTTGTTTCAAGATGATACACGCGCAAAATTATTGGAACTTTTCAGCTGTTTGATTCGTCACTGAGCTGATGAAAAATAAATTTAAATATTTTATAGTTCTGTTCGCGTTCGCACTTGCAATAGTCGGCTGTTCGGGGATATCCCCAACGGATGAAGTCAACCTGTCGTCGACAACTCCGACCCCGCAAGATAACCAACTGGCCAATTTGATTAACAACAACGGCCTTGCAAAATTAACCGGGCCTGCAACCGAAACAGAAAGCCTTGTCGCTCTAGGTGAAGCTCTTTTTTCAGAGATCGATCTCAGCGGAAATAAAAATATTTCGTGTTTGTCGTGTCATGATACTTCGCACGGGACCGTTGACAGTTTGCCGTTTTCAATCGGTACGGGGGCACAGGGCGTTGGCAGTGCACGTCGACAGATTAATGGTGAAAGCATGCCCACCGCGCGCAATGCGCCGGCCTTGTATAATTTGGGACGCGTCAACCAGATACGCAGCTTCTTAGATGGACGAGTCAGCTTCACGAATCGTGTGGTCACTTCATCAGTAACTGAAATTTCAGGATCAAACCCCAGTCGTGCGGATATCCGTAATGTTTTTACAAACGTCGCCGATGTGCAGCCGCTGTTTCCGCTTTTATCCGTAACTGAAATGCTGGGGCAAAACAATGATCTGGCCGCACACACAACCGAAGTGGCTGTCTGGCAGAGTATTTTAACGGATCGGCTTTTAACTAAGCCTTCCTACGTGGCCATGTTCACCCAGGCCTATCCTGCAACTTTAATTACCCAGCTCAACCCCGGACACATCGGCCGCGCAATTGGGGCCTTTATGAAAACCCGGTTTCAATCTATTAACTCACCATTTGACCGCTATCTCGCTGGTGAACTGGGTGCCTTAACCAACGGACAAAAGCGCGGCATGATTTTATTTTACACACGCGGCCAATGCGTTCGCTGCCACAGCGGTTCTAATTTTACAGATCTGGCCTTTCACTCATCCGGAGTTCCTCAAATCGGCACATCCCCTTTTGTCGACGATCTAGGTCGTGCCGGTGAAACTGGGGCAACCGCTGACCGTTATAAGTTTAAAACACCGTCACTTAGAAATATTGCGCTCACTGCACCCTACATGCATGATGGCGCTTTCGAAACACTTGAAGCGGTGGTGAACCACTATAATAATATTCCGGCAAGCCTAGCCAGCTACACGATTCCGGCAAGTTACCGAAGTTTTTATGAATTAAGTTTGGTGCTTGATCAGAACACGACCCGCAATCAGTTGCGCTTAAACCAGATCGATAATCGCGCCCTACGTAACGGTTTAGGCCTCAGCGAGCAAGACAAAGCCGACTTGGTCAACTTCTTACGAAATGGCCTACGCGACCCTAATTTCAATTAGACTATCGTTCGATGATGACTTGGGGTTTGGGAATTTTTTTGAGACCGGTGTTTTTATCTTCGGTGGTGTCGCCGGCTAGCAGTGATTTCATTTTGGTGTTCAGTTCACTTTTAATTTTGAGATACTGCACCATTTTTTGTGGGCTAAAAATTTTTATGACTGAGTCAAATTCTTCGACCGAAAGCTGATTGTAGGACTGCAGAAGCTTCCGGTACTTCTTCAATTCGCCGTCGCTAGTTTTGTCTGAGAAAGTAGTCACACTGGCTTGGATCTCTCTCATTAGATCGAATTTTTTCTTATTTAATTTTTTAGTGGTCTCGCTAAAAAGTTTTTCTTCTTTTGGCGATAATTTCAGCTCGTCACTGATTTTCCAAATAAAGATATCTTCAATATAATTTTTTTTAGAAGCTTGAGTGCTGTCAGCAGAAGTCATCATGCTTTGAGCGTGCGCCGCTGAGTACACCACCCCGGATAGGGCTAAAAAAAGAGGGAACCATTTAAACATGTATTTGAGTATGCATGACTTCGCCTCGGACGTCCATTTCCGAGAATGTTGCGAAGCAGGAGAAAAGCGGCTTAAAGTCTCTGGTTAACTGTACTTGCCAAAACTTGGTCTAACTGGACAATCGTCGCAGTGTCTTTTTGGCTCAGGACTTCAGCATAAAAATCATTTTCATTTTCGAAGTTCGCAGCCATTTGAGACCAGGCTTGCGGATTCTTCTGCGCTTCACTAAGGATCGACTTTTTATTTATATCGAGCCTCGCAATTTCAGCCTTCTGATAGGTGGTAAAACTGTAGTTGAGTACACTTAAACCTAACATCAACGTTACGGCAGCCAGGCTGAACTTGGCTGCCTTACGTGCCTTCGCTTGCCAGGGTTGCGACTCGCGTTCTAAGAAAATCTGGGCCTTTTGCCACTTGGTCGGTTTTTTGATCTCCGTTTTTTCGACAGCGGCCATAATATTGTTATGCAATTGATCGAAGAATAAATCCTCCATAGGTAACTCAATCGGGTCTTCTGTTCTCATTTTGTGAACCAGTATAGCTTCTTTCATAGAATCTGACTTTTTCATTCGACCTCCGCGAATTGTGTGTTGAGTTCCATAAAAAATCCTCCGACATCTTCAGTCCATCTTTTCAATTCAGACTGCGTTTCAAAAGTTTCTTTCAATTTTAGTAAGGCATGACGGTAATTTGCTTTGGCAGTATCGTAGGGACAATCCATCACTTCCGCAATTTCAGCAAAACTCATGTCTTCATATACCCGTAAGACAAGAGCTGTTTTTTGCTTGAACGGAAGCCTGTCAACTTCAGTTTGGATCATCTCACTGACCGCCGCGTGAACCATGCCGCTTTCAGCCGTAGCTGAGACGCCTAAGTTCACATCATCAATGTTTGAGAAGTCATGACGACTCTCGCGCAATTTGTTTCGCGCTGTATTCACAGCGATTTGATAGAGCCAGCTTTTAAAGCTTGCGCGTCCTTCAAATAAATTTAACTTCTCAAAGGCTTTAATAAAGGCATCTTGAACAACATCCTGTGCAAGATCCGCATCTTTCATAAACCTCATACTCAACCGTAGTAGTCCTCTCTGATGTCGCTTCACGAGTTCTGAGAATGAAGAACGTTGTCCTTTACGTACTTCCTCGATCAGTTGTAAATCCGTTTTAGGATCTTGATCGGTTTCTCTTTTCATAGACAGCCCCCCTGTCATATTCGGTTAATGTTTTGGTCATTATTACATGGTCGTGAAGCTGGGCCTCCCACCAGTTTCACTTGATCCCCTTGTATT
>JANPAD010000239.1:0-7267 GCA_031429735.1 Bdellovibrio sp.
ATGGTGGCGTTTTAGATCGTTTAGATGGGGTTCTTTTGTCTGCTCCGCTGTTTTACTTTCTTGCGGTAAATTTTTCTCACTGATCTCTGTAGCCGCTATAATCGCCAATAAATTTCTACAAATTTTATTCAGTTCCTTAATGAAACCACTTCGCTCAAACTCATTGAACTAATTACTGACAGCAACAAAGACAGTATTCTTTTTAGCCTCCGTCGACTATAAGGTGTGCATAACAACAAATAACTCGGGGGAGTTTTTAATGAAATTATTCGTAGTCACACTTTTTACGATCGCTTCTACACTTTCTTTCGCATCAAATCCAACTCAAGACCAACGTGATGCTTATACTAAATCATTAGCAGCAAAATATCTTGATATTGCCTTACTTTCTGCAGATGCACGTATCAACAAAAGCCTTTACTGCGAAGACGGCACTTACACTTCAGAAATTACTCAAAATACTTTGAAAGCTATTTCAACGGCTCGTAATACTCTCGATTCAGCTTTTGCGGCTAAAACTCTCGCAACTATAAAATCAAATAAGGCTTTGCAAGAAGTTGTCTCGACACAAATGTCTTATCGATTCGCTCTAGCTACACCGACTTTGGGTTACTCTTTGGCCGCTGAAAAAGCCGCTTTAATCGGTAGCGTGATGTACGGTCCGGCTTATGGCGTATTGGGCAGCACGACTGTCATCAAATTCGGTAATGCAACTTCGGCTTTAATCACCACAACTGAAATGGATGAAGAAGGTAAAATCAGTTACTCAAAAAAATATGTAACATACTCTGTAATCCAAAACTCGGACTACCAAACTATCGTTACAATTGATGGCACTTCATACCGCCTAGCTCAAACGAGCGATGGTTTCCGATTGGTGCCTGCGGGCAGCACAGACGACAACGATGCTTACCGCAACGGTTTCGTTGAAAATGCTTCTGAGTGCGAAGCTTAATTTTTTAAAACAACTTAAAGAAAAAAATGAAAACCTAGCTTTAGAGCTGGGTTTTTTATTTGTAGCGCTTGTGTCTACCCATTAAACAAAATTTCAGTATCCTGTGGAATAATAACCAAAGGACTCCCAATTGAAAAAATTTTTAATAGCTGTATTTTTTATGATTTCAACTTCGCAAATAAGCTTTGCCGCCAAAATCTGTCAAGAGGATCTTGATCGACTTTGTCCTGGTCTCAGCGGCGAAGCGGCTCAAACGTGCTTACGTCAAAATTTCAAGAAATGGTCTGAGCCATGCAAAGCTGAAATTAAAGATAAAATGAATATGGCTATGGCAAAAAACCCTGAGGCTAAAGCTCGAATTGAAAAAGCCAAAGCCAGCTATCAGGAAACCAAAGCTCTTGCCGCGGCTTGTTTAGAAAAGATGAAGACTCTTCGCAAAAAGCAACAAGCCGAAAATGCAGCTATACCTGAGTGCGCTGCGCTGAAGAAAAAATAAGTTAGTCTATAGGTCGTTTAGTCTACGCATACCATCTTGAGACCGCGACTTAAGCCAAGTCGTGAATACGCTCTTACAACACGCGTAGACTGGACGATTTCAGTGATTCGTTTACAATAGAACAATGACATTATTATTCACAGGCTTGGGCTATCTTTACACTCACATTTTACCTTTTATCCTCCTGCTGGGGCTGCTCGTGTTTGTTCACGAGCTCGGTCACTTTGTCGTTGCACGCATGTGCGGCGTACGTGTTGAGGTTTTCTCTCTCGGCTTCGGAAAAAAACTTCTGAGCTGGAAAAAAGGCGATACCACTTATTGCATTTCACTTATTCCATTGGGTGGCTTCGTTAAGATGTTCGGCGAACAGGGCAGTGAAAATATAATCACTGACGCCGACCGCAAGGTCGCTTTCTCGCATAAAACACCATGGCAGCGTATTGCTATTGTTTTAGCGGGTCCTTTTATGAATTTCTTTTTTGCTGTACTGGTTTTTGCAACAATTGCTCAGGTCGGCGAGCAAACTCGTGCGGCAATCGTGGCCGGCGTCGTCGCTGATTCGCCTGCTGTTAAGTACGGATTTAAAGCCGGCGATCAAATTTTAAAAGTCGAAAACGAAATCGTTCGTAGTTATGAAGATTTTCAAAAACAACTCAATAAAAATAAGAATCGTACGATCAGTCTTGATGTCAGAGACGGTGCAGGTCAAACGAGGCAGATATCAGCATCAGTCGGCGCAACTGATAATCCGAATATCTTTTCTTTAGAAAAGCAAATTGGCCGAATCGAGGGCCTTGAATCAGTTGCTATCAATGCAACGGTTGCGGTCATTATCGACTCGCCGGCTTACAAGGCGGGCCTTCGTACCGGTGACGAAGTCACATCATTTAACGGACAAAAAATATCAAATTTAGCCGCGTTCGAAAGTGCACTCCAGAATGCAATGAATGATATAAATTCACCAGCTACCGAATACGCAATCGGCGTGATGCGGCCTCTTCAAGAGAACGGTTCGACCGCGGAATCAACACTGAATTCTGATAATTCTCCCGAAGCGACGAAGCTTGCGTTAACTCTAACGAAAAAAGATTTAATTAAGTCGAAAATTTTGCAAAACTTCGGCTTTGATAAAACCGAGCTTTACCTCGGACAAGTTGTAAAAGGCTCGCCGGCCGACATGGCGGAATTGCAAGCCTACGACCGAATTATTTCAATTAATGCCAAACCCATTTTAAAATGGGAAGACATCGCCTCAACCGTTAAGGCTTACGATGGTCGCGAAGCTCTGACTTTTGTTGTTTTACGCGAGGGTACCGAGCTGATCAAAAAGATCACCCCAAAAGTTACCGAGCTGACCACAGCCTTCGGTGCAATCGATAAACGATTTACTGTCGGTGTTTCGCCACTGATCGTTTTAGCGGAGCCTGACATCATCATCGTTAAGGCAGATAACCCAGTACAAGCGCTTATTAAAGGAACGGAACGCACAATAGATATCTCAATTATGACTGTCATGTCTTTTGTAAAACTCTTTCAAGGCGAAGTTTCTCCGAAAAATTTGGGTGGCATGGTTTCAATCGGTAAAGCCGCCAAAGATTCGTTCGAACTGGGTGCTCAGGCATTTTTCATGACCATGGGGATTCTGTCTGTCAGCCTGTTTATTTTAAATTTAATGCCGATCCCGGTTTTGGACGGTGGGCATTTAGTGTTCTACACCATCGAACTGATTAAGGGTTCACCGATCAGTCTGCGTAAAATGGAAATCGCTCAACAGGTGGGTCTTGTACTTCTTTTGGGCCTTATGGTCCTGGCCCAGTACAATGACATCGTGAAGTTTTTATTTAAGTCATGATCGTTCTTGCCTGTGAAACCAGTACTCTACTTGGCAGCGTTGCCCTTCTTGAAGACGGGCGGATCTTGGCGGTTGAAGAGTCGATGCGCCAAGGTTCTCATTCTGATGTCTTGCACCCATTTATCCAAAAAGTGCTTGATCAAGCCGGCAAGAATTTAGCCGATGTTGATTTGTTTGCAACCGGAATCGGTCCCGGCAGTTTTACCGGTATACGAATCAGCTTAAACACCGTTAAAACTTTGGCTTATTGCCACTTAAAACCGGTCTTCACGATGAACTCCTTGGAGTCTTTAGCTCAGGCCGCACAGCAGGTGGTCGCAAAGGCAAATTTCACGAATGAGTTTAACGATTTACCAATAATTTCAATGATTAATGCATACAAAAATATGTGTTATGTTTCGCTTTTCAAGCAGCAAAATGGCCTGCTTTCAGAGGTTTCGGCTCCTGAAGTTGTGCGAGTTCAAAATCTTGATCAGTTTGTACAAAAAAAATCTTTAGTTTGTGGTGATGGGTTTTCCACGTATGAACGGTTTTTTCCACAGAGCTTGTCCGAAAAATTAGTTCGAGTTGCCGGAGTTTCCGATGAACCTCACGCGCTGACTTTGGCGCAAAAAGCATTTGTTCAACCAAGCCAATCGACTTGGATTGTTTCTTGGAACGAGCTTCTGCCGCTATATCTTCGCGCTTCCGAAGCCGAAGAAAACTTAAAAGGCATCAAATATCAGCCGTTAAATTAAGCGGCGCGAAATAAGTGTTGATTAAATGATCTGCTGCGACTTACCATTAATCCAAGATGAACACAGAAGTACGACAAAATTACTACGAAATCTTAGAACTTACCGAAAATGCCACTCCCCAAGAAATTTACCAAGCTTACGAGCGGGCAAAATCGACTTACTCAACTGACAATAAAGCTTTATCCGGCATATTTTCTTCAGAAGAAACGACGCAACTCCGTTTGCTTGTTGAAGAAGCTTATAAAGTTTTAAGCCAAGACGATCTTCGTAACGTTTACGAGCGCCGCGTAATGGCAGCTGAAACCTATTCGCAGTCGGATTTAACTGCAGAGGCAATTCAATCTGCCCGTGATGATTTGTTCCAAAAAGCGCAGCCTCCCGTTATTAAAAAATTAGAAGCTAAGTCAGATCTATTAATTGATCCTGAATTCGAAAACGTGATCGCGCAACGAAAAGAATGGGGCGGAGAAGAACTCAAACAGGTTCGTGAATATCGCCAACTTTCGTTCGATGAGCTCACTGACATCACTAAAATTAACCCCTGGTATATCGCAGCCCTTGAAAAAATGGACCCGTGTAACTTACCGGTCGAAGTTTTTGTTCGCGGATATGTTTTACAAGTAGCGAAGGCTCTCGGCTTGAAAGAAAAAACCGTGGCAGAGTCGTACATGAGACAATTCCGAAAAAAAATTGAAAACTAATTTACTGCTTACGGTTCAAGTTAATATTGAAGACGACGGCCTTCGTCTTGATAAATTTTTAGCTTCGCTTGAAGAAATCAGTTCGCGACATTATGCTCAAATTCTTATTGATCAAAACCGAGTAACACTCGACGGCCGTGCAGCCAAAGCCTCAAGACCCGTTAAAACAGGACAAAATGTTATAATCGATATGCCTCCCGTCGTTCCAACCGAGCTTGTGCCCTATGATTTTCCACTCGACATCGTTTTTGAAGATAGCGACTTGCTAGTTATTAATAAGCCAAGCGGATTGGTCGTTCATCCCGCAGCCGGGCATCAGCAGGACACTTTGGTGAACGCTCTACTTCATCATACGACAGAGCTTTCGATGAAAAACGAGCAGCGCCCTGGCATTGTTCACCGTATCGACAAAGAAACAAGTGGCTTGTTAGTTATCGCTAAAAACGATCACGCACACGAACACCTTTCTCAGCAATTCAAAAATAAAACCACTCACCGCGTTTACTGGGCTGTCGTAAACGGAAACGTCGACCTCATGCAGGGCACACGCCGCTCTTATCTGGCTCGTCATCCGAATGACCGCAAACGTCATGCCTCGGTCAGAAATCTCAATAAAATTATTACGCAACAAGAAGAGGATTTTGCCTATGGAAAATGGGCGGTTACGCATTTCAAAAGGCTCGAAACCTCACACGACATGAGCTATCTGCAGCTTCAGCTCGAAACGGGACGGACGCACCAAATTCGTGTGCATATGAGCGAAATGAGACACGCTTTACTGGGTGATGTTACCTACGGATTTCCGGTAAAAAAGGCGAAAGATCTTTCGACAACACGCTTTTACCTTCACGCCGCCGAACTCGGATTTATCCACCCTCGTACAGAAAAAGAAATGCTATTTAAAACCGGTTGGCCGGCCGCAGACGTCGAGTTTATAAAAAAGCTTGGCTTTAAAAATGGCACCCTTTAGTAACGAGCTAGGTTTCGGCTACAAAAACCGGGATGTTCTGTTTTTTTTCGGGAACGGTACGGCCACACTTGAAAAATTAAAAAGTAAATTTTCTGAACTTAGTTTTTTTGAAATCCGTCAGACTCATTCGGCCCTTGTGATCGAGGCCACTAAAACCTATACCGAGGCCGACGCACATTTTAGCGCCAAAAAAAATGCAGCTCTTTTAATTAAAACTGCCGACTGTATGCCTGTTATGATTCACTGTCTTCAAACCAGACGAGTAGCGGCTATTCACGCGGGCTGGCGCGGTGTTGAGAATAGAATCACACGTAGCACAATTCAAAATTTAATCGCGACCGGCAGCACTGATTGTAACTTCGATATTTTTGTCGGCCCATCGATTCAACAAAAAAGTTTTGAGGTTGACCGTGACGTATTTGAAAAACTTATAAGCGCACAAACAGATCATTTACCTGATTTTGATTTAGCCGCAACCTACTTTCAAGAAAACGACAAATTCTACATCGATCTGAATGCACTCGTGCAACAGCAAATTAGCGTCTGCACAGACTCTAAAGCCCGTGTGACCTTTTCAAAGGTTGATACCAAAACAAGCCTCGATTTTCATTCCTACCGCCGCGGCAAAAGCCCCTCAGAAAGAAACCTCAGTTTTGTATGCTTATTAACGTAAAACTGCTTAAGAGTAATAAAAATTTTCGCAATCTGTATTTGGCCCAATTTATTTCTTATTTCGGCAGCATGATGACTTATGTTGCCGTGCCTTACCAGATTTACCAACTGACCCATTCTTCTTTTTGGGTTGGCGTATTAGGCGCAGTTCAACTTCTACCGCTTCTGTTTTTCGGATTGCTCGGCGGAGTTATTGCCGATTCGATGAACCGGCGTAAAATTTTAATCCGTGCGGAAATTGCATTGGCAGTTTCTTCTTTACTTCTGTGCTTAAATTCTTGTTTTGAAAATCCACAGGTTTGGTTTGTGTTCGTTATCGCGGCTATCAGTAGTTCGCTGGTCGGCTTTCACCGTCCTGCAATGGACGCCATTACTCCGCAACTGGTTTCAAAAAAAGAGCTGACCGAAATCGCTGCACTTAACTCGTTTAAATTCAGCTTTAATGCCATTGTCGGCCCTGCAGTCAGCGGTTTCATCATGACTCAGCTGGGGCTCAAAACAATTTACTTCATCGATTTTCTGACTTTTGTCGCCTCAATTTACTTTCTCTTGAAAGTACAAGTTCCTGACTTTGTGAAAGCTGAAAAGCTTGAAAAAACATGGCACTCAATTCAAGAAGGTTTTCGCTATGCGACCTCTCGTGCTGAATTGGTCGGTACTTATCTGGTCGACATTTTTGCAATGCTCTTTGCCATGCCGATGGCTTTGTATCCCTCGATGGCCGAACACTGGGGCGGGGCAAAAGCCGCAGGCTGGCTATACGCAGCTTTGCCCGCAGGGAGCCTTGTCGTTTCACTTTTCAGCGGTTGGACTAAAAACGTCAGCCGGCATGGAGCTGCGGTGATTATCTCGGCCACGTTTTGGGGAGTTGCAATCATTGCCCT
>JANPAD010000240.1:0-3606 GCA_031429735.1 Bdellovibrio sp.
CCGAGTACCTGTAAAAACTGCGAAGCTGCAGAAATGTTCGTCAATTTTCTGCTGACGCCAGAAGCGCAGAAAATAATCATGAGTAAGAATTATATGCTGCCCGTGATTGATCGGGTAAAGGAAGCCACACCGTTTGATGCCATCAAAGTTTACAAAACCCTACCGGTCAAATTCTACGATCAAAGTAAAATTGAAAAATGGATAAATACCTGGTCGGAAATCCGTAAGAATGAAGGAATTTAAGCCGAAGAACCTTTTTAGGTTTGGGCTGTTGCTGTACTTTCTGATTCCATATTTTTTATTTCTAAAATTTTTTGAGTTCTCTTTTAATCTGAATCTTTCGGAAATTTCTTGGGCAGTCAGAAATTCGTTGCTGCAGGCGGGGCTTACCGCTGCGATCGTGATGGCACTAGCAATCCCCATGAGTCAGGGGCTGTTCCTTCTTTCGGGCAAACTTCAGAAAACCGTGCTGCGGCTGCTGATTGTGCCACAAATACTGCCGGCGCTTTATTCAATTCTGATTGCCCTGTCTGTAATTAATCCTTACCCGATGGGAAGTCTCGGCATAATTATTCTTTTTGTTTTTATCAATCTGGGCTTTGGCACACTTTTGATGTTTGGAGCCACCCGTGAAAAGCTTGGCAGCTTGCCACTGATCTCTGAGGTGTATTCGCTTGGGCGGTTTAATTTTTTCCGCACGATTTATTTTCCTTTGCTGAAGTTTGATTTAATAATGAATTTTTTTATGATTTTTGTTTTCTGTCTTTCGAGCTTTTCTGTTCCGTTAATTGTGGGTGGCGGGCGAGGCACAAATATTGAAGTTCTTATCTACGAAAAAATATTTGTAGATCAAAATTGGCCGGCCGCTTTTAGTCTTTGCCTCACTCAGGCACTGCTCATTTTTGGGGTCAGCGCGTTGCTGTTTCGAAATAGGCAGGCAATCGAGGTAACAGAGTTTAGTTCAGGCCGATACCTGAAGTCGGGCTTTGGTCTTTTGCTGATCGGGGTCTATCTCTTGGTCTACTTTGGCGGCTATGCGATCGGCCTTTTTAAGTCGTTAAGTTATTTTGATTTTATTTTTGAATACCGGGCCGAGCTGCTCGAAGTCACGCTTTTTACCACGAAGGCCCTTTTCCTTTATCTTGTGGTGAGTTTTGCATTGCTGCTGTTATGGCTTTTAGATTACCTCGAAAATTTCAGGTTTACACCGGCCAATAATCTGATTTCGCCGTCAACAGTGCTGGTGGGATTTACATTGTATCTTTTTTTGCCGGTAACAAAAGACTTCGACATCGTTAAGATCATTTTGGCGATGAGTATTCTGTTTTTTCCATCGTTGTTTAAACTTTTTTTACAGCAGCCCATTGAGAACCTGAAACAACAGCTTTTAATTTCAAAAATATACGGCCTTTCAAAACCGACTATTATTTTTGAAATTATTTTCAGGCAAATCCCGCAGAAGCTCTACCTTTGGGCTTCAATGCTGATTCTATGGTTTATTGCCGATTATGCTCTATTGAAAGCCCTAGGTGTGCAAACTCCCACGTTGGGATTGTTCTCTGAAAAATTTTTAAGCAGCTACCGGCTTGCGCTTTCCTATTTCATGAGTTTTTATATTCTGGTTTATTGGTTGCTGGCTATGGTTTCTCTATTTATCTTTCAAAAGGTGTTGTATGTCACATATCAAAAAATTAAGTCTTAAAATGGACGGTTTTGAATTGAACATTGATGAACTGTTGATTCCTGAAAGGGGAGTAACGGCCATTCTCGGCAGTTCCGGCTCGGGTAAAACAACATTTCTGAAAACCTTGATCGGTCTTTACCAGCCACCTGCCTGGAGTTGGACATTCAAGGGCGAGCTGCTGAGTGAACTGGATATCAGCAGTCGAAGACTGGGCGTTGTTTTTCAGAGCTTTGATTTATTTCCACATTTGAGCGCTGAAGAAAATGTTAGTTTAGTGCTTAAGGCGCGAAATCCAGAAAAAATATCGCGGGCCGAAGCCCAAAATAAAATGCAGAAGTATTTTACCCAGCTCAACCTCGAAGCTTGCCGTAATACGCTTGCTCAAAATCTGTCAGGTGGAGAAAAACAGCGTATTGCTTTACTGCGCGCACTGGTTTCAAACCCGCGGATTCTGCTACTCGATGAACCATTTTCAGCTCTCGATACTGATTTACGCTCTGAGGCACGGCTGCTTGTAAAAGAATTACTGAGCGAGCTCGACATTCCGGTTTATCTTATTACTCACGACAAGGAAGATGTAAATTCACTTGCAGAAAACGTAATTCGCCTTCATGAAGGCAAGCTAATTAATTAAGAGAAATTCGTCTTAATACGAGAAACCCCGACCTTTGTGCAGTCGACACCAGACCACAACACTTTTCTGTAAAGTTTTTTCTTCAATAAATTCGCACACTTAAAAAAAAATAAAAAATTTCAAATAAAAAACTAGACTAAGGGCTAAAGTCTCCTAGACCTACGTCCGAATAGTATCTTGTACACGTTGGCGGGCTAGAAAAGAGATAAACGGACACTTCAACTTAAAGCAAGTTCGGACAGTTATTGTCGGGCTTTATTTTGAACCCAGAACTCCCTTCTTTAGGCGTACTCGCAGATGTTTTGGGCAGTCACCCCGAACACCTGTGAGTCCTGCGCCAACCCATTTTTTAAAATTTTATTTTTTTGTTAACAAAGACAAAAAATTTAACAGCTATTTATATAATAGGGGGTACGTTATATGGGTTTAAGGGTGACAACAAATATGAGTTCGATATCAGCGCAGCGGTCTTTATCCCTGCAATCGAAGAAACAAACACATGCTTCACAGGCATTAGCTTCAGGTAATCGCATTGTGAATGCCGCAGACGACGCTGCCGGCTTAGCCATTGCCGAAGTCATGCGGTCAGACATAAGAGCCACCGGCCAGGCCAGATCCAACGCTTTCAATGCGGTCTCGGCGATTCAAGTTGGTGAGGGCGGCTTATCAGAAATGACAAATATTATTACCCGTCTCCGTGAACTCGGGGTGCAGTCGGCGTCGGACACCATCGGCGACAAAGAACGGGGCTATTTGCAACTTGAAGCAAAAAGTTTGTCTGAAGAAATAGATCGTATTAGTAAAACAACCAAATTTGGTGATAAAAACCTGCTCGATGGATCGAACCCGGTATTTGACTTCCATGTGGGCTCTACCGCCAGCAAAGAAAACATCATCACCTACAAAGTAGACGGTAACGTAACACCTTCAGAACTGAACCTTGAAAGTGTCGACATTACCTCAAAAGGCGGAGCCCGGGAGCTTCTAACGTCAACGGAATCGGCCATTGAAAAAATATCGAGAATGCGGGCCGGGTTCGGTGCGGTACAATCTCGCTTAGAGTCAACAGCTGCTGGTCTCGACGTGAAAATCGAAAACCTGAGTTCTGCGAAATCCCGAATCATGGACGCTGACGTTGCAAAGGAATCTTCGGATTTAGCGTCTGCGACAATGTTGCAAAATGCTGCCATTTCGGTGTTATCACAGGCCAATCAGCAGCCATATGCGGCTATGAAATTATTGGGTTAAATTCAAACAATTAAATATTATTATTGGGAGTTGTCACCCT
>JANPAD010000241.1:0-1740 GCA_031429735.1 Bdellovibrio sp.
CCACCACACCAAACAACACCCCCCACAGAAGGCAAACAAAGGAGCCAAAGTTGTACACCCGAGCACGATGGCTCCGGCGATCGATAAAAAAATTCCAATTTGGATCAAAAATACATTTAGTCCAGAAAAATTAGGGACTAAAATTCATTCAAAATCCCAATCAACTCATCCCGTGAAGGGATTCTCAACTATTATTGATATTGCTTTAGTGAGTGTTGAAGGCACGGGTATGGTTGGGGTGCCTGGATTTGCCTATCGACTTTTTGGTACGTTAAAGGAAATTGGCGTATCAGTGATTATGATTTCACAAGCGAGTTCAGAACATTCAATTTGCTTTGCGATTCCTCTTTCACAAAGCGCCAAAGTAAGACAGGCGCTCGCAAATGCCTTCTTTGCCGAAATTCACAAAGGAATCATTGAAAAAATAGAAATCAGTGAGAACTGCAGTATTTTAGCAGCCGTTGGTGATGGCATGGTTCATAAAAGAGGAGTCGCTGGCATATTTTTTACTTCGCTAGCCAAGGCAGGGGTGAGTATTCGGGCGATTGCCCAAGGTTCTTCTGAAAGAAATATTTCCGTTGTAGTTAAACGTGAGGATGCAACAAGAGCCCTTCGCGCAGCCCATGCCGGATTTTTCCTATCAGCGCACGCTATTTCTATTGGAATTATTGGTGTCGGTGGCGTTGGGTCGACGTTAATTAGTCAATTGAAGGAAGCGTCTGAGTTTTTTAAAAATTCAAGTTTAGATATCCGCGTGCGGGGACTCGCCAATTCTAAACGAATGTTATTGCATCCAGATAGAATATCACTTGAAACTTGGGAAAAAGATTTACAAGAAAAAGGTGAGCTTCTGGACATGGTTCGATTTGTTAACCATTTGCGTGCGGACCATATTCCACATTCAGCACTAATTGATTGCACCTCTGATCAAGACTTAGCAAATCAATACATCACTTGGATGACAGCGGGATTTCATATCATCACGCCAAATAAAAAAGCCGGTTCAGGGCCGATGGCTGATTTTCGCAAATTGAAAATCGCCAGCACTGAATTGCAAAAACATTTTCTGTGTGAAACGACAGTGGGCGCTGGGCTTCCTGTGATAAATGTACTTCGTGATTTAGTACAAACCGGTGACAAGATTATTGCCATCGAGGGCATTCTATCAGGAACTTTATCATTTTTATTTAATGCCGTTTCAAGTGGACGCTCTTTTTCTGAAGCTTTGATAGAAGCTAAGGATAAAGGCTATACCGAGCCAGATCCCAGAGATGATCTTTCGGGCGTTGATTTCGCAAGAAAATTAGTAATTTTGGCTCGCGAATCAGGATGGCCATTAGAGCTTGCTGACATTCACCTTGAAAGTTTAGTGCCTGAGTCTATGGCGAAGCTAGGTATCAGTGAATTCATGTCGAAAGTTTCTGAATTAGATACCCTCCTCGAAAAACCTTTGCAAGAAGCCAAGCTTAAATGCGAAGTCTTAAAGTATGTCGGACATATTGATAGTGAAGGAAAAGCGACCGTAAGTTTACGATCTTATCCGAGCTTGCATCCCTTTGCCCAGATCAGTGCTACTGATAATATTGTAGCCTTCAAAACGAAAAGGTATTTTTCGCAGCCCCTTTATGTTCGAGGGCCAGGTGCCGGTCGTGAAGTGACTGCAGCTGGAATTTTCGCCGACTTGCTGAGATTATGTTCTTATTTAGGAGCGACTCTTTAATGAAAGTCACAGCTTTTGCA
>JANPAD010000242.1:0-4105 GCA_031429735.1 Bdellovibrio sp.
ACCGAAGCGATGCTTTTAGAAAAGAGCCAAAAAGGCCAAATGTTTGAAGCCGTCAAAAACACACTTGAAACGCGTGAAGCCTCGCCTGCACTCACTAGGAAAAGCACCGAACTCTCTGTTAATTTGCTAACGCACTGGTACTATTTGGCTGTGCTCGAAAACTTAAGCACCGTATCTGCTCAAAAGAACCCTGAGCTTTTAGCTCAACGTTTGGGGCTTTCTGACTACCAGTTAAGCGACGCTTTGGATTTTTTAAGTTCAAATAAATTAATCGAAAAGAAGAACGGCGGATGGGTTAAGTCTGAGAACCATTTGTACTTTCCGGTTGGTCGTTCAAAGCAAAGTGTTCGTAATTTTCACAAACAAATGATCGACAAGGCAAAAATAGATTTAGCAACTAAAACTTCAGAAGATGATTTTAATAAAAGATCATTTATGGGATTTACATTTTCTGCCAATCCTCAACAAATTGAAAAAGTAAAAGTAAAAATACAAAAATTTTTAAGCCAAGTTACAATTGAAGCTGGTGAAGGCTCTTGCACAGAGGTTTATCAGTGCAATCTTCAATTATTTCCCTTAACAGAGGATCAAAAATGAATCGGTTTATTTTATCAGTCTCTACATTTTTTTCTTTTCTTTGTTTATTGAGCACGCCTCAATCTCAAGCGAGTGAAGCTGAGCTCTATCCGGAGCAGCAGTGTATTGAGCAAGTTCGGTCATCAGCAGTGAACCTAATTGATCGAGCCATGCAAAACGGATATACCAAAATAAATAGAGTTTCCTTAGAAAAATTAAAAAATGATATTGTCACAGAAAAAATTCCAACATTTTGTAATCTCATACTTGAATCTTCTATGACGGGGCGCCGTTCTGCATTTTATACAACCAGCAAAGACGTAAAAAATACACCCGGATTACTTGTTAATTACATTATGATCACAAAGCATGCGCTTGAAGCACCTCTCGATATTCAAGGTTTACTTCTAATTCATGAAACACTTGGAGCTCTGAATTACAACGATTTTGCGTATTCATACACGTTGCCACTCTATTTTATGGCCGAAGGAACCTTTGAAACTCCGTCGGATGTGCAGCGTGGCCAGTATCTAACAGCCGTCAGACTTGCAAGTTCTGAAGGTACGTCGACAGGGGTAGGAGGTGGTGATTGGAGAACATTACAGCTTAAGATCGGTTTTTATAAAAAACTTCAGGAATATCTAACTCAATCGCAGCTTTCGCTGGCAGAAAAAAAGCGGCAACTTGCATTCTTTTCAACACTCATGATCGATTTTGAAAGAGATAGCTACTTTGATAAGTTTGTAGGAGACGCCATTGCAGCTTTTGCGAAATTTGAAACTGGACCCGATATGGGTTGCTCAACTCAACGCGCATTTAGGCTTTTGATTCGTGAAAGCAAATCTGAATCTATTATGAAAAGTGAAATTAATTCTTCTCGGATTTTTAGCTTTTTGGTGTCACGGTTACAAAATGCTGAATACGGAAACAATGCATTTTGTATACCCTAAGAAAGGCTTAGCACTGAAAACTGAACAAATGACTTAATATTAGCGCGAGCTCTCTTTAATAAAGTTCGTCATGTAATGGCGAACCAGGTATTCAGGCTTAAAGCTCATACCTTTGTAGTTCCAAATGACTTCTTCAAACGCGCCCCATTTGGCTTCAAGAAGTTCTTCATCCATCACAATGGTCATGTTGTCTTTTTGAGTCGGTTGCGGAATAGCTAAATTGCCGACGTAATGAAAACGGATGCCGATCAGGCCTGCGTTTTTGATGGCGAAAATCATTTTGTAACCGTTACGGAACAACATAAAGTCAGCGTGAGTTTTAGCGATACCGTAAATTTTAATACGACCCAAGGCTGTGGGTTTCAATTCATTAAAGCCGGCTGCCGATTCAGCAAAGTCGGTTTTAAGTCGCAGAAGAAAAGCTACAGTTTCACTGACTAAAATGCGCTGAGTATCGAGGCCTAAATTCATATCAATCATGACAGACTTTTCAATTTGTTCGTCTGCAGCAACTAATTCGCGAATCCAAGTTCTATTTTCCTGTTTAACTGTATCCATAATCCTATTTTTTAGACAAAGGTCGATTTTGTCAACTTATTAAAACAAGCCGCCTATTTGAAGACTCAAACCTAGCGAAGAAGCTGAAGCGTACTGCGGAGAGAACGGCCAGTAATATCCCAAAATAAAATTAAGCGGCAGAACGTAGCCGATGGTTGATTCAAGTTTGAGCTCGACACCGCTGCTTGCAATTGTTTGTGAAGATTTTAGGGGCTGATTTGTGAGATCTTCGGCATATCCGAAACCATCAACGCCCAAGGCATCCGTGACAACAGCACCGCTGATCCGTTTTAAGAAATAGGCATCCGTGCCCGAACCTCTTTCTACGGTGGTCAAAGGAAAGCGGTACTCAAGATTAGCGTTCCAAATATTACGACCGAAAAACTGCGCGGGGGCATAGCCGCGCACCACATATTGCGGAGTCAATCCGTCATCTTCAAGAAACTGTGTCGAGCTGCTGGCGCCGTAGCGTGCCAGCACAGTTTGAAAAGTCATCAGGCCGCTAACGCGGGCCTTGACGGCATGGTGGTCAGGTAGCCATTTTGAAAAAAAGCCAATTGCAGTCGCTTGAAGTTTGTCGTAATCGCGGGCGACCCCGTCGGTTTCATCGCGATTTAAATAGAGTTTTTCGTATTTCAAAGTAGCACCTAGGCCGTCTTCAGCTGAAATCTGAAAAATCGATTTTGAAAACCCAAGATAGCTCAACTGAATGTAAGGTCCCCAGTGTTCAGTCGTCTGAAGGTAGTTAACCTTCTGATGTTCAGCGCCGACTTCAAGCAAGGTTTTCTTATTAAATTCGTACATATCGGGTAAAACAGATGCGGCGTAGGTTGTAGTTTCAACAATACTGCGGAAGTCACCCAGCGCAAAGCTTTGCCCAAGCGAACTCAATTTAAAAGGCGTTGCCCAAACTGAATTAATGTAATTGCCGCTGAACTGATACTTGTTCAGTTCGCTGTCGTAACCAAGTACGGCTGCGTACTGATGTTTTTTCAAAGGGTCGAAGCCGGTTGTCTGGGCCTGAATATAAATGCCACGCGATGAACTGCTGGTTGCAATAAACGGAATCCAGTAACTCGGCCAAAGATAACTTCCCGCTTCGTATTCATCGTCTTTCAGCGGGTCTGCACTGTCGACGCTGGGCGCTTTGTATTCAGTCGGGTAGCGTTCAGAAACCTTATTTTGAATAGCAGGAAGATCGCCTTCAATTTGTTTTAACTTTACTTGCGTAACTTTAAAACCCTGGCCGGTCATAAGTGAAACCCACGCGATGGGCTCGGTCGGGTTGATATCATAACTCCATAACCCGGTTGAAACGTTGGTGACGGCATGCGAAGTTTTAAGGTCTTCAGAATAGTAAAGATTATTCACTCCGCTTTTTGACGAAACGAAATAAAGAAAATTATTTACTTTTTTCAGGAAACGCAATTGTCGGGCCTGCAGTTCAGTCGGTGCTTCAACCATTGTGGTTAAATCTATTTTCAGTAGGGTGTAACGGCCTTCGCCATCCATTTTTGAAACCAATAAAGTATTTTCATCCCAAAACAGCGGACTTTCATAGCGTGTTCCATAGCTGGAGGCGACTACAAACTTGATATCTCGTGTGTCGCGGTTCATGATCCGCACCTGCGTTAGGCCGCCTTCTGTCGTCAGATAAACAAGCTGATTGCCATCGGCTGAATACGAGGCGCTACGCGCCCGCGCAGAATGCGTCAGTTGGTTCGAGGTGCCGCTGTCGATATCATATTCGTACAGATCAGAAAGCTCATATTTTGAATCGGCGCTATCGATTTTTGAATAAAGAATCTTTTTTTCTGTGGGATGAAACGCGATAGATTGCAATGTGCCACGCGGAGTTTTTTTTAAATCGAGTTTTTCGCCATTTTCGGCGTTCGTTACAATCAAGTGGCTGTCTTTTTCATCGGTTTCAACGTAAGCCAAGAGGCCGTGAGTCGACGAATAAGTCGGGCGCGTCGAAGCCAAACTCGTTTTATTAACGTACCTGATTTCAGAAAGCGGAA